>SLKJ01000162.1 GCA_007134675.1 Bacteroidales bacterium | reverse complement strand
TCATTCACACCGCAGACCTTCATCTGGACACACCTTTTAAGGGGCTGGGAGAATGGAATCCATGGCTTGCAGATAAACTTAAGGATGCCACTTACAGAAGTTTTGGCAGGATTACAGATTTGGCCATTTCTGAAAAAGTTGATTTTGTGCTTATTGCAGGTGATATATTTGACAGTGAAAATATGAGTCTTGCCGCACAGCTGAAATTTGTGGCTGAACTCAGGAGACTGTCCGAAAACGGTATAAATTCCTATTTTATATGCGGGAATCATGACAATCTCGGATCATGGGACAGAGGGCTTTCACTGCCTTCCGGAACTGTTCGTTTTGGTTCTTCAGGTGTTGAGAAGATTACCTATTACAGGAAGGGGGAGGCTGTTGCCGATATTTACGGAATAAGCTATCAGAATAGTTATGTGAAGGAAAATCTTTCACTGAAATACAATAAAACAGGGGATACCGCTCTTTTTTCAATAGCCCTGCTTCACGGGATGGCAGATATTGCAGGAAGAGATGAAAGGTACTCGCCCTTCTCGGTAAAAAACCTTCTTGAGAAATCTTTTGATTACTGGGCGCTCGGACATGTTCACAGAAGGAGGATACTGAATGGGGATCCTCCCGTTGTATATCCCGGAAATCCACAGGGCAGGGATTTTGGAGAGACTGGAAAGAAAGGTTGCTACATGGTGGAAATGGTGGCAGGTCGGAAACCCGTTCTCAGTTTTATCCCGCTTCAGTATGTAAGGCTTGAAGAGATTGAGGTTGATCTGACCGGACATGATGATATATCGGTAATCGCCGATCTGATTGATCAGGCAAAGGATGAGGTGGTGTCGTCAGACAGAAATACCGGGTTTATATTCAGGGTGTTGCTGACCGGGAGGACAGGGTTGCACAAAACACTCAACATTCCCGGAGAAGCCCGGCAACTTGCAGAAGAGCTGAACAGCCGTTACCCGGAAGGGGATCCGGTTTCATGGATTGATTCAATTGAGTTAATGACCCGGCCACCTGTTGATCTTGCCAGTTTAAAGGAAGGTGGAGATTTCGTAGCTGCATTGATCAGGAATATTGAAAGATATGAGGAAGACCGTGAGCTTATTCAGGTGATTCTCGATAAACTCACAAATGAATTACCGGGAGCCAGAATTTTCAGGGAGACCGGCCAGTTGTCTGAAAGTGACAATTTGGAGATACTGGACAGGGCTAAATGGATGCTGTTGGACAGGCTGGTAAGCGACCGGCAGGATGATTAGGATACCGGCATAAAAAATAATTGCATAAAATATAACTTTTATAACAGTGGTTATAGAAAAACTGGAAATAGATGGTTTCGGAATTTACAGCGATTTTTCACTTGAAAACCTGAAAAAGGGCGTAAATGTTATTCTTGGGAATAACGAAGCAGGTAAAACAACTCTGCTTAAATTCCTGCGCTATACGCTTTTCGGTTATCCCAGGCTCAAGGAAAACAGGATGGCGCCCCTCAGGGGGGGAGCACATGGCGGCCGGGTAATGGCTTCATTGAGCTCAGGACAGCCTGTTACCATAGAAAGACATGGCAGCAATAACCTGGCCGTCTGGCTGGGAAACGAGCAATTCAGCAATGAACACGATCTTTTCAGACTGCTTGGGAATGCCACATCCTCGCTTTACAACAATGTATATGCAATCACCCTTGATGAGCTTGTTGGCCTTGGATCGCTCTCAGAGTCGGGAGTTGAGGACAGGATATTCAGTGTGGGGATGGGTTTGGGAAATGTGTCGCTGGCTGATATTGATTCAGATATCAGGAACCTGATCGGAGAGATTTTCAAAAGTGCCGGCAGGAATCAGCAAATACCGGAAATTCTAAAGGACATTTCAGAAAGAAGGACTGAAATATCGGAAAAACAAACATATTTGCCAAAAAGGAAGGAACTGACAGGTGAGCTGGAACGAATTGAGCAGGAAGCTTCTGGTCTGAGGGAAGAGTTAAAGAGGATTTTGTTATCAAAGAACAGGCTCGAAAATTTTCTCAAATGTCATGATAGTGTTGTTACCCTTGTTAACGCCGAAGCTGAACTTGAGGTTCTTCCTGGAGTGCAGGATCTTCCGGAAAATGGACTACAGGAGTTGAAACTACTGGAAAATAAAAAAGATGATCTGAATGAAAGGCTTGAAATACTTAATTCAGGAGATGGTGAAGAGAAGGGAATTGCCGAATTGGCTGATCTGACAGCCTCCATATCCTTCAACCGCATACTCCTTGACCAGAAGGTAAAGGTAGAGTTCCTTAAGAATAACCTGAACGTTTACCGTAATATATTGCTGGAATACAGTAACGATGAAGCCGAAATAAAAGGGCTTGATAAACAGGCAGGTGAAATACTCGAAAATATCAGCCCCGGCAGAAAGGACCGGAACATTGCAGATTTCAGGTACTCCGGTTCACATAAGGCTTCCATTGACTCATTCAGACAACAGCTTGCGGAACTCAACAGAAAAAAGATTGCGGCAGAAACCTACGCAGAGGCACTGAAGCATAGTGAAAGCAGGCTGAATATAACAAATATTGCTCTTGTTTTTTCGGGGTTGCTTCTAATCGGGTCAATCCCTGCTTTCTTTTACTCACTATCTATAACGGGAGGTGCGCTTGTAGCGGCGGCCATACTGTTATTTACCAGCAGGAAATTCATGGTAAAAGAGCCACCGCTGGCAGCCGTTGAAACCGAACTTGATGATATTAAAAGCAGTGAGGAAAAGGTAAAGGAGTCACTCAGGAACTATCTAACAGGTATAACCGGGATGGCGGGGACTATACCAGTCGAGGCGGCAGAAGGGATTCTGACTGAAATGGACAGAGCTGCTGAACTTATAAGGAGAAGAATGTTAATTGCAGAGAAGCAGACTCAGCAAAGAAAGCCATTTATAGATAAATTTGAATCTATTGTAAATGAGCTGGATTCATTGCTTGAAGATAAGGAATACACAGGCAATTTGGAGATCATTGCAGGCCGGATTATCTCTGAATTTACCTCTTCGACGGGAAGTTTTAACCTTAAAAATTCCTTTGAAGATGAACTCAGGAAAAAGACCATGGAGGCCGAACGCATCCACAGGCAGATTGACGAGGCCGGTGCCTCAATATCTGCGCTTCTTAAGTTCGCAGGTGCATCAGATACGGAAGAGCTTGCCAGGAAATACCGTCAAAACGAAAAGTCCGCTCAACTAACCGCTGTCAGGGATAATGCATTACAGACAATTGAGAGTATAGCCGGCGTTGGAAAAACTCCTGATATCGTATCATTTTTCAGAAATACCGGTAAGGAGAAAATTTTAGCAGATATCGCAGATCTTAAAACCATATCAGCGGATATAGAAGAGAAAGTGAGGGAGAGGGAGAGGAGGACCGGTGAACTCAAAAATGAGATAAAGAGAATAGAAGAGGATGCTGAAATGGCAGTCGCGATGACAGGTCTTGAAACCGGAAGGTATAATCTAAAAAAAGCTGTAATAAATTGGTTGTCTGGACGTTTAGCATTGGAGTTGCTTGCCGAAGTAAGGGTTGGTTACGAGAGGGAAAAGCAACCTGCAGTGATCAACAATGCCAGCCGCTATTTTTCTGCTGTAACTGGTGGCAGGTACGGCAGGTTGCATGTCTCTACAGGTGATAAGGATGTGAAGGTATATGATGGTTCTGGTGCCTACATAACAACGGGTCAGCTAAGCAGGGGAGCGAGGGAACAGCTTCTTTTGAGCCTGCGCCTGGGGTTTATTGAAGAATATGAAAAACAGGCCGAACCCCTGCCATTGGTGGCGGACGAGGTTTTGGTAAACTTTGATCCTGACAGGGCCCGCCGGATGGCTGATGTTCTTTATGAGTTTTCAAGGGACCGTCAGATGCTCATGTTCAGTTGTCACCCGGAAATCCCTGACCTGTTTGACGGGAAAGATGTTAACCTTATAAAACTGTAATCTAACTTAAATCATTCACCATGCAATTTAATCCCTGTAAACTCCTTGTTTTCATTCTTCTGCTTGGTTTTGCAACAGAAGTTCCGTTAATTTCCCAGGTAACTGTAACAGAAGAAAAGCTTATCATTCCGACTTACATGGTTATGGATCCCGATCCCAACCCCGTTTTTTTTAACGGCCGCAGGTACCAGGGAGCGCAGGGTAGAGTATATCCCTATCCGCTGACCCATAACCTGACGGACAGTGTTGCGGACAGGGACTATAATGCAGTTATAATTGAAAATGAATATATTGAGATATGTATTCTGCCAGAACTGGGGGGCAGGATTCATTATGCAAAGGATAAAAGCAATGATTATTACTTCCTTTACCACAACCGGGTTATCAAGCCGGCGCTTATCGGAATGACCGGTGCCTGGATATCAGGAGGAGTTGAATGGAATATACCCCATCACCACAGGGCTTCATCATTTTATCCGGTTGATCATGCAATAACAGAAAATGATGACGGCAGCAAAACGGTCTGGGTAGGAGAGACTGAGTGGAGGCACCGCACTAAATGGATCGTGGGTATCACCGTGCATCCCGGAAGCACTCTTGTGGAAACCACTGTAAGGGTATTCAATACAACACCGGTTCAGAATTCAATACTGGTGTGGGCCAATGCCGCAACACATGCCAGCGTGGATTACCAGGTATTTTTCCCTCCCCGCACACAGTATACTACCTTTCACAGGAAAAACCAGTTCAGCCAGTGGCCTGTCAGCTACCAGCACTATGACGGTGCCGATTATACTGAAGGAGTGGATGTAAGCAGGTGGATAAACCATATAAAACCGACATCCTTTTTTGAGTGGGGAAACACGGGCAATTTTGTTGCAGGTATCGATCACGGTAAGCGGGCAGGTACTGTAATATTCGGTGATAAATATGTGAATCCGGGAAAGAAGCTGTGGTCATGGGGTAATAACCCCACGGGTGCAATGTGGGACGGGTTGCTGACTGATGAGGATGGTCCCTATGTCGAACTTATGTTTGGGTCTTTCTCTGACAATCAGCCTGATTACAGCTGGATACAGACACTGGAGACAAAAGAGAGCAAATACTGGTTTGCACCGTTGAAGGGGATGAAGGGTGTAAAAAAGGTAAATGAAAATGCAGTAATAGACCTTGAGGTCCGCCACGATTCTCTTTTTACGGCAATCAATGTTACCAGTACCCGTGAAAGCGCCGGTATATCTGTTTACAATGGCAACACTCTTATTTTTGAGTCGGTTGAGGATCTTTCTCCTGACACACTTTTTATACTGGCAATGGAACTGCCGGCGGATGAAACGGGAGGGGAATCCTTTGAGGATAATACAGAAAATATCAAAGCGGAGGCAGATAAGGATAGTGATTTTCACATCGTGCTGCAGGATGCCTCAGGAAGGACAATTGCTGAGTACCGGGTTGAAAAACCTGGTGATGATCCGATGCCTGAACCTGTATCTTCCCCGCTCTCCTCCCGGGAGATAAATGACACCGACAGCCTCTATTATGCAGGCCTTCAGTTTGAGCAGTTTCATGATCCTTATTATATGCCCCTGGATTTCTATTTAAAGGCTTTGAGCATCAACCCTGACCATGTTCCCTCTTTAACCAGGACGGGGCTGTTATATATTAAGGCAGGTGATTATGAAACTGCTGCCGGGTATCTGGAAAAGGCTGTCGCGAGGGTGACAGCAGATTATTCAGTGGCAGAGAACGGTGCCCCGCTCTATTACCTTGCAATCGTCTACAGCAAAGCGGGACATGAAAATGAAGCCTATTCACTTTTTTACCGGGCAAGCTGGGATTACTCTTTTCAATCTCCTGCCAGATATCAGCTTGCACTGATCGACAGCCGCCGGAATAACTACAACCGGGCCATTAATCATTTGCGCCATGCATTTTCGACCAATACCCGGAGTATTGATATCCTCTCCCTTAAGATCTCCATGTACCGCATGAACAGGGATACGGAAAAAGCCCTGAAGATCATTGAATCACTCTTGGAGCTTGATCCGCTCAATCACCGTGCATATTATGAAAGATACCTGGTTGCGGGGAACAGTCAGGCCAGGCAGGATTTTACAGTTTTGATGCGCAACTACCATGAGAACTATCTTGAGCTTGCTGTTGATTATGGAAATGCGGGTCTTTACGATGACGCGATCAATTTGCTGGATCTTTACCGGGATCCGCCTGAGCAGAGCATAAAGGATCATCCTGTAGTTTACTATCTTATGGGCTATTACAATCATTTATCGGGCAACACGGACCAGGCCAGGGAGTATTTCAGCCGTGCCTCCGGAACTGATCACAGGTACTGCTTCCCTTTCAGGTTCGAAACTGCAAAGGCGCTGGAAACAGCATTGGAATATGATCAATATGATGCCCTTGCACTGTATCTCCTGGGAAATCTTTACTATGACCATCAGCCCGGCAAGGCAGTTAAAGCATGGGAGCAGTCCGTCGCCATAAGTGATGATATACCGGTTGCTTTCAGGAATCTTGCCTTTGCATATGCCAACACAGAGAATGATCCGGTTGCCGCAATTGAGAATATTGAAAAAGCGCTGACATTAAATCCTGATGATCCGCGTTTCTATTACGAATACGACCTTTATCAGAAATCCCTTCTGGATGACCCTGCAAAAAGGCTTGATCCGTTTACCCGGAACCACGATATTGTGATATCAGACCAGCTGTCGGTGTTTCCATATGCCGAACTGCTTACTGTAACCGGCAATTATGATCAGGCAATCTCCCTGATGAAAGACAAACATTTCCACAGATGGGAGGGAGGAGAGAGTATTT
>SLKJ01000160.1 GCA_007134675.1 Bacteroidales bacterium | reverse complement strand
TTTCATAACTGTAATTATTAGATTAATCAATCTGAAAAATTTGTTCATTTATTATGCCATTCATGCTATATTTCTGTATTTGAATTATATAATTAAAAAATGCTCTAATAATGGTGTACGATCTGGAACATAAATGTCCGATAATGTACATCCTGACTTCTAAGACCAAATTATCAGTGAATTGTTACAATTGTGCTGATATTTTTTTTATTTTTGAAGTAAGACCATTTTATTAAAATCATTATAGTAATACTGTAAATCCCTTAGCTATGAAAATAAAAAATATTTGTGCGCTTATGGTCATAATATTGATCTTTTGCGCGGCATGCCAGCAAACTTTTGACCAGCCCGTAGGATCAGGTGGGTGGCTTACCGGCGATGTTAATGAGAAATTTGAAACTGTAACCGAGCATCTCGGAGGTTTTGGCAAGGCTATGTGGGAGGTTGATTACCGTTTCAATGAACTTTACTGGGCAGGTAAGGATAAAAACTGGGAATACGCGGAGCACCAGATAGATGAGATGGAGGAAACTCTGGAACTGGGACTCGAACGGCGACCCGCAAGGGCAGCCTCGGCACAGCAATTTATGACTTCAGCTATTCCTGATCTTAAGGAGGCAATAGATGCAAGGGATCCGGGAATGTTTGAAATGCGGATCAACATAATGATCAATACCTGCAACTCCTGCCATGCTCTTGAAGAAATGCCCTTTCTTACAGTTAAGGAGCCTCTTGAAAGAAGATCTTCAATAAGGTAAACTTGCCTGATAATACTAAAAGTTGCCAGGATAATTATGGAAGTTAACCGGTCAGAATAGCCGGTTCAGTTCCGTCTTGCCATAAAAATCCAGATATAATAGAGTAGAGTTGCCAGCGATGCCAGTGCAGCAACGACATAGGTGTAGGCAGCCCACTTAAGTGCGTCCTGCGCCTGAGGGTGCGTTGACCTGCTGGTAATATTGCTGTGGTTAAGCCACGCAAGAGCTCTCTGACTTGCATTAATTTCTACAGGCAGGGTAATAAGGCTGAACAGAGTCGTCATACCGAAAAGGACTATGCCGGTAAAAAGTATACCCGGAAAGGATTCAACAAGAATAATCCCTGCAAGAAGAACCCATTGCACATATTTTGAAGCTATACTTACAACAGGCACAAGAGCAGATCTCATCTGCAGGAATGCATAAGCCCTTGCATGCTGCACTGCGTGCCCGCATTCATGAGCTGCAACTGCTGCTGCAGCAACACTGTCACCGTAATACACCTCACGGCTGAGGTTAACTGTTTTGTGTCCCGGATGGTAATGGTCAGTGAGTTCACCAGGAACAGAAACAACCCTGACATCGGTAATTCCGTTATCATAAAGCATCTTTTCTGCTACCTCCTTACCGGTAACACCATAATTAACCGGGATTTTTGAATACTTTCTGAACCTTGTTTTCAGTTGGTTACCTACCAGCCAGCTGAGCAGCATAAACCCTATAAATATTATCAATATTGGAGCCATCTCTTTTAATATTATGGAATATTACACAACATTAACAAACATTTTTTCAATTAGTTTATTTTATCACTATCAAAATATTTACCAAACCAATTAATTTATGCATTACCGACATTTTGTCGCATCTTTTTTCCGCAATCAGCGAATCATTAATTTATTATAAATGTAACCTGATTTAATATTATCAGTATAATTATAAGGTTACTGCCGGCCATTTCGAAAAAGAATGACCGGTGTTGATAATATAAATATATGCTGCACCCGGAGGACATCAAAAGGATAAATGACAGTTTCAGGGCTGCCCCTGAAAAGGTCCGCAACAGGGAAATAACTGATAGCCTGCGTTATGCGGGACTAATACAGCAGGCCATGCTTCCTTCGACACAGGTTATTGATAAATTGCTGTCTGAATATTTTATCCTGTTCATGCCAAAATCATTTGTAAGTGGTGATTTCTACTGGGTTGCATATAAAAACAAACAAAGATATATCGTCGCGGCTGACTGCACCGGTCACGGAGTTCCCGGGGCACTCATGAGCATTATGGGCATATCTTTTCTGAATGAGATTACCAGTAATGGCTGTCCTCAAATGTCAAACAGGATACTCAATAAGTTAAGGGAAAAAATAATGGAGTCTCTCAACCAGACAGGAGAGATTAATGAGTCCAAAGACGGAATAGATCTGTCAATGTGCATCATTAATAAAGACAAAACCAGTATCCAGTTTTCGGGAGCCAACAACCCTTTGTATATTATCCGAAACAACAAACTTTTGGAGATCAAGGCTGACAGTATGCCGGTTGGTATAAATGCTGTTTCGGAAGAGCCGTTCTCAGTAACTGATATTAAGATCCGCAAAAATGACATATTATACATGTTTTCTGACGGATTCCCTGACCAGTTTGGCGGACCGGATGGGAAAAAGTTCAAATACAGACCTTTTAAACAACTGCTGCTGGACATTCATAAAAGAAAAATGAATGAACAGCACACTATACTCAGAAATACTATAAATAACTGGATGGGTAATAATGAACAAATAGATGACATACTGATATTCGGGTTTAAAATTATTTGATCTGACACAAAATGAGACTGGCAGAATTTAATATTAGAAATTTCCGAAGTATTGTTGATACAGGATGGAACTCTATTTCATCTGACAATATAACTGCTCTTATCGGGCAGAATGAATCGGGAAAAACCTCTGTACTTGAAGCATTATACAGTTTTTATAACGGAGCGATCTCTGAAGATATACTTCGGAGTGATCTTAGCATGCCTGAGGTGTCCTGCACATACATACCTGAAAGTACGGATAATTTCGATTATATTGACAGCAGAAGGATGCCGCCGGGAGTCCTTGAAGAAATAAAAAACAGCAACAGACTTGGACTCACGAGAAAATGGAATCCAGATCTGTCCAGCCTCATTTGCCTTTCAGGAAATAATGTCTCTAAAATATTTGATAAACTGAAGTCTGATGAGATAAACCTGTTTAAAAATACAATAAATAGAATTGAAAACCTGATAAGCGAATGCCTGGAGATAAAAAATGAATCAGAAGGTCTTGAAGAAAGTATTATATCTCTCAAAAAGAAGCTGGATATTACAGGAAAAAAGAATAATGAACTTAAAAAGCAGCTTAAAAAAACATCAAATGCTGAAGAAAAGGAGATCCTGAAGCGGAATATTGAAAATGTCAATAAAGAGTACCAACATGTATCAGACACTATAAAAGAGGGAGAAACCAGGATATATGAAAATAAGATAAAACTGTCAGATAAGGATCTGATTAAGCAATATGGTGAGGACTGCCTGGGACTCATTGAATCCATGGATCTTATAAAGTCTGAACTTGAGGGTGCTTATAAAAGTCTGAGAGAAATAGAAAGCAACATGCATCTACTTAAGGGTGAAAAAGAAAAAAAAGCCGGAGAGACTAAATTATTTCAGGCCAAGGATAAGTATATCATGAAAAGCCGGGAAATGGAAACAATCACTGAAAATACCGGTATAAAAATACGGCTGGTGAAAAATCTTCTGGATAACATTGAGCTGTCAGAGGCAGAAAAAATGGCCCGGCAGGAATATGAAACAACCAAAAAGCTGTATTCACAAGAAGAAGCAGGTGAATTATTCTTCAGGAATATCCCGCAGCACGAATTTTTTGAGGACTTCAGCAGCTTATTGCCTAACCGCATTGATCTTGAGGACATTTTTGAGAATAACAGCAGGGTCGAAGGATTCAGAGCAGTAAGAAACTTTCTGATAATTGCCGGTCTGGATCCTGAATTCTTCCGGCAGACAAATAACAGAATCCTCAAACAGAAAATTGAAAATCTGAATAATGAGGTTACTGTTGATTTCCAGGAGTACTGGCGTCAGAATGTCGGGAAAACCAATAAAATAAGAATAAACTTTGAACTTGAGCATTACGATATTTCACACCCGGAAAAAAAGGGCAAACCATATCTTGAATTCTGGATCAAGGATCAGCACGAAAGGCTTTATCCTAAACAGAGGAGCAGAGGCGTCAGATGGTTTCTATCTTTTTACCTTGAACTGAAAGCCTTTGCAAGAGAAAATAAAAATTTGCACAGGGTATTGTTGATTGATGAACCCGCACTGAGTCTTCATGCAAGAGCTCAGGAAGATGTACTCAAGGTTTTCGAGGACATAAAAGGAAAAATCCAGATAATATACACTACTCATTCACCTCACCTGATAGATCACAGTAAATTGTACCGTCTTCTTGCTGTCCAGAGAGCCAATGAAAAAAGTGAGCAGAGTGAAACAATCATTTTCAATGCCTCGCAACTTCATTCTGCCACATCTGACACCCTGTCGCCAGTTTGTTCATTTATGGGAACAGGCTTTACCCGGCAGGAAACCCAAAGGCAAAGCAAAAACATAATAGTGGAGGATATAACAAGTTTCTATTATCTGTCGGCTATCAATAAACTATTTAATAATAATACAGAAATCTGTTTTCTGCCTGCCAATGGCCCTGCAGGTATAATTACTCTTGTAAGCCTTCTTATGGGTTGGGGGTATGACTTCTCTGTCTTTCTTTTCAATAATAAGGAGAATAGCCAAATTATCAATGAGTTGCAGAGCAGCCTGTATGATTTTGACATTGATGATCCTGATTCAAAACTTCAGGTTGCAGACCATCTTCCAGGCCCGGAAGATCTGTTCTCTACTCTTGATTTCAAAAAGTTTATAATTAAAACCAGGGTTGGAATATCAGGTAGTAATTCAGGGTACATAACCCAAAATGAACTATCACGCCCTCTTATTGCAGCCGGTTTTGCTCAATCGGTTTCAACAGGCGATATTACATTCAGTTGTTTCGATGATGAAACACAAAAAAACATGGAATGTCTTTTTGACTCTGTTGTAAAGAAAATCATGACCTTGGATGAAACCTTATAATTGCATCACGCAGGTATTCACGGTCAAGGTGGGTGTAAACCTCGGTTGTTATTATTGATTCATGACCAAGCATTTCCTGAACAGCGCGAAGGTCGGCACCTCCTTCAATAAGGTGGGTTGCAAAAGAGTGGCGAAAGGTATGAGGACTGATCACTTTATCTATTGATGCTCGTTCTGCCAACTGACGAACAATGGTAAATACCATAACCCTGGTGAGTCTTCTTCCTGACCGGTTTAGAAATAAAACATCCTCATGCCCTTTTATGACAGACAGATGCCTGCGATCCTGTATATATAATTCAATTTCCCTCAATGCTCTGTTTCCTAAAGGAACAATACGCTGTTTGTCACCCTTGCCGGTAACCCTGATGAACCCCTCAACGAAAAAAATATCACTTATACAAAGGTTGACAATTTCCGAAACCCTAAGCCCCCCACCATACATAGTCTCTATAATGGCTTTGTTCCTGCGTCCGGTTACAATGCTCAGGTCTATAACGGAGAGAATAGCATTAATCTCTTCAACTGAAAGGACTTCAGGCAGCTTTCTTCCGGTTTTAGGCATTTCCAGCAGGGCAGAGGGGTCATTGTCAATAGTATCATTCAGGACCATAAATCTGAAAAAAGCTCTTATTCCTGAAATGATTCTGGCCTGAGTCCGGTTATTAAGGTAAAAACCATCAAGCCATTCAATAAATCTTCGAAGGTGCGAAATATTAATTTTATCTGGTTCGGGAGGCGGTTCAAGTGTCTGAGCAAAACTCACAAGCTTATAAATATCACCCACATATGCATCTACAGAATGGGTGGACAATGACTTCTCCAGCCTGAGGTAGCTTTTGAATTCCTGAATTGCATATTGCCAGTTCATGGTCCGTCAATTTCCCACTAGTAAAAGTGATGTAAATATACTGCCAATTTTTATGTGTCTTATGCCTATTATTGTAATTTTGGAAAGTTAATTCCATATACAATCAAATTACTCAAAATGATAGACAAGAAAACCAAAATTGTTGCGACTATTTCTGACCGGAACTGTGATGTGCCATTTCTGACCAAACTATTTCATTCAGGCATGAATGTAGCCCGTCTAAATACCGCTCATCAGACAATTGAAGACAGCTTAAGAGTTATCGGGAATATCCGAAGTGTATCGGACAGAATAGCGATCATTATCGATACAAAGGGGCCTGAAGTAAGGACAAATCATACTGAAAACGGACTGGAGGTGAATTACGGCGACATGGTATATGTAAAAGGAGCACCAGGCAAAATGTCATACGAAAATGTTATATGCCTTTCTTACAATGAAATATGCAATGATGTACCTGTTGGCAACCGCATATTGATAGATGATGGTGATATTGAACTTGTAGTTAACTCGAAACAAAAAGATATGCTGGTGTGCGAAGCCCGTAATAAGGGAATTATTCTCGGGAAGAAAAGCGTAAATATCCCCGGTGTAGATACCAGGCTTCCACCGCTGACGGATAAAGACAGGGAATATGTCCGTCTTTGCATAAAAGAGGACATTGACTTTATAGCACATTCTTTTGTGCGTAACAAGGAGGACATAATAGAGATACAAAATATCCTTGACAAGGATGAAAGTAGGGTAAAAATAATTGCAAAGATCGAAAACCAGTCCGGCGTCGATAACATAGATGAAATTCTTGACCATGCATACGGAGTAATGGTTGCCCGGGGAGATCTTGCTATTGAAATACCCTATCCAAGAATTCCCGGAATCCAGAAGATGCTTATAGACAAGTGCATTGAAAGGAGAAAACCTGTAATTATTGCCACACAGATGCTACATAGCATGATTAATAATCCCCGTCCCACCCGTGCTGAAGTCAGTGACATAGCCAATGCCATATACAGTCAGACAGATGCAATTATGCTGAGTGGTGAGACAGCCTATGGATCATATCCGCTGGAATCACTCAAAACTATGGCATCTGTTGCAATTGAGGTGGAAAAAACAAAAGAACCTATCAATGACATACCAGTTGTTATAATAAATAACGAGATATCAGATTTCCTCATTAAAACAGGAGTTAAGGCCGCAGTTGACCTTTCCGCCAAAGCTATTCTTGCAGATTCCCTGTCGGGCCGTACCATTCGCAGTCTTGCCGCGTACCGTGGAAAGATAATGATCTGGGCAAAATGTTATGATCGGAGGGTTGTGCGAGAACTTGCCCTGTCCTATGGAGTAAATGCACATTTTATGGAAGCCAGCGACACTTCTCATGAATTTGTCCTGCAAGCGGTTGACTCTCTGTTAAGGGATGGTGTGGTCGATAATAACAGCCTTATTGTGGTAGTTGCAGGAAACTTTGGTAGAAGCACCGGAGCATCCTATGTGGAAATTGGCACGGTAGCTAACCTGATCAATATTTGAGAGATCCGGACAGATGAAAAACCGGGATCACTCATTATTCATAAACCCCTGTTCTTTGATAACATCAAGAAATTCTTTTGAAAAATAAATGTTATCCTTCTTTTTGTAGCGATTATCGGTAAATATCTGTGCAAGGGTCTCCTTCTGATTTACCTCCAGCAGTTCAAGTGTCTGTGGAAGTGATTCCTTCTCTGCATATATCCTGTCAATATCGTCGGGAGTATAGTCTTTGTAGGTTTCATGATGAACCACACTTTCCAGTGGCAGCCGGTCCGTTTTGCCGGGAGCTTCGTCAGGATATCCCAGAACAACAGCCGCAACGGGAACAACTCCTTTCGGAAGCTTCAGAATATCAATAATCCGTCTGGCGTTATAAGTGGCTGTGCCAAGGTAACAGATTCCCAGGCCTTTTTCTTCGGCTGCAAGACAAACATTCTGTGATACCAGCAGTGCATCAATTGCGGCTGTAAAAAAAGAGAGGTAATTATCATATCCCGGCACGGCCTTACGCAGTTCACACCATTTATTGAACCGGTTGAAATCTGCGCAAAAAGTTATATGAACAGGAGCCTGCAGTACCATCTCCTGTTTGAAGTGACATTCCCATAACTGCTTCCGGATTAATTCGTCCTTAGTTACCACTATGCTGTAAACCTGCATATTGCCGGTGGTTGATGCACGAGTGCCGGCTGCCAGAATTGTGTGCAACAAATCACCACTTACAGGATCTCTTTTGTACTTTCTAATGCTGCGATGATTAAATATTGTATCAAGCATCTCTTTGATTTTTAATTTATGCACAATATTACAAAACCTTAGTCTAATGGCATAATTACAATAGTTATTAATTCTCCTGAAGTAACTGAAGTGTAGATGAACCAAAATATCAGTTGAAAAAAAATAATAAATAATCCCTGGTTAAATTTGAATATTTATAAATATTTTTCGATTTTGTCATTTTCAAGAAATATTGAAATAATCAAAATCCATCAAAATATGAAAAAACTAATACCCGCAACCATTCTTCTGCTCTCTTTCGTTATGATAAATGCACAATTGCCGGAAATTCCCAACGGCGGCTTTGAAAACTGGGAAAACAGGTTTCTTTACAGCAAACCTGCGGTATGGCAAACCAACGAAAATCCTGACTATGCACCCCTTACTAACATCCGGTCTGATGACAGCTTTGAAGGGGACTATTCTCTCAGACTTGAAAGCATCCTTGAAGAAAAGGAGGGACAGGATGATCGCATTCATTTCGGGTTTGCCGTAATTGCAGGAGGAGAAGATGAAGAAAGCGGAATGCCTGAACCGGCCGAATGGCTCAATACTGCCGACATGGTCCATTTCTCCGTTAAACACTCAATTCAGCCTGGTGATGGAGGTCTCATTTGGATAATGCTTGACTACGATGGGGAAAACATTTTCCAGTACATGGAATTTATGGAAGGGGAGCAACCGGATTGGACGCAGGTGTCTCTTCCTCTTGATGCCGGTGGCGGCCCTGTTGATATCGACGGACTGCTTATCGGTTTTACCAGCTCAGTCCCCGAAGGATTCCCGGGGGGTGAGGATTTAGAGCCTCAGGAAGGAAGCTGGGTGATGGTCGACAATGTCTACTTCTCACTCGAAGGTACTCCTGTAGATAATAACATTCCAAACGGCGGTTTTGAGGACTGGCAGGACATATCACCTTTTGAACCTGTCGGATGGACATCAACCAATATATACGCTGCCGCCTATGATACTGCTAATGTAACGCGATCAACTGACGCATATTCCGGAAGCTACGCAGCAAGACTGGAGACTGTATTTTTTGATGGAGACGATGAGTGGGGAGTTCTCTCACTGGGAGACGGCCTGTGGTGGGATGGCGGTGCCATGATTTCGGGCGACAGGCCCTATTTTATCGGAGGAGTCTACAAATATGAGCCGGGAAACCCGTTCTCAGACAACCAGGCTTTTCTCTCACTTAATCTTCTGCTTGATGGAGACCATTTAAGCGGAACCAATCTGGAGTTTCCTGCAGCCGCTGAATATACAAGGTTTGCCAGTGGTATGCTATGGTATCACACCGAAGATGATCCCGATTACATGAACCTTACCATATCTTCGGCCAACGAAGCAGGATCAGTTCTTTATATAGATGACATAGAGTTCCTGCACGGCCGCCAGGTTACTTTTGAAGTGGAGGGCCCGGGCGAAGAACCTGTGTGCTGTGCACAAATTGTAATTACCGGGATCCGACCTGTGATCCTTGCAGACATGCCAAATCTCGAGACTGATAGTGAGGGCAGGCTTACGGTATATCTGCCTGACGGCGACTACACCTTCAGCATATTTGCTCCAGGCTATGCAGAAATCATAGATGAGCCTCTTGAAATAAATGAAGATATGCTGATAAATGAGACCCTTACACCTCTGGGTTTTGAAAGTGGTGAGGGTACGGAAGAAGATCCCTGGATCATTGTTACTCCCGGACAATTAAACCTTGTCAAAAATTATCTTGGATGGGATAATGGTGAAAAGCATTTCAGGCTGGGTGCAGATATCGATCTGGGCTCTGCCCCCTGGAACATCGGAGAAGGCTGGAAGCCTATAGGAGATTGGGGCGATTCCTTCCACGGATCTTTTGACGGAGCGGGATTCGTTATAAGCAACCTGACCATAAACCGGCAATGGCAAGGCAACAATGGACTGTTCGGAGTAATCCAGGAGGCGGATATCAGAAATCTGGGTCTGGAAAATGTAAATATTGAAACCGGATACAGTTCAGGAGCAATTGCGGCAGTGATGATGCAAAGTATTGTAAGCAACTCCTGGTCATCCGGGGTTATTACAGGTAACAATACGATTGGTGGTCTGACAGGGACAATGATCTCCTGGAGCAGGATACATGATTGCCTTTCACTGGTAACTGTAGTCAACAACTCCGGCGATAATACCGGCGGAATTTCAGGCCATGTTGAAGACAATTCAGAAATCAAGAGAACCTACTCTGCCGGTGAAATAAAAGGCCTTAATAATACCGGAGGCATTGCCGGATATATTGGAGAGAGCAGAATTGAAAATTCATATTCAACCGCAAAAGTGTCCGGAACAAGCAATGTTGGTGGAGTTGCAGGTTACCTGCAGGGAAGTCATATTGACCACTCATATTCAACAGGTATTGTAAGTGGAAGCTCCAGTGTCGGGGGACTGGTTGGCTATAGATCTTATGAGACCGGGGTAGCAGTTAACTCATACTGGAATACTGAAACCAGCACTCAGTCCGCTTCGGCACTTGGAGAGGGACGTACAACTGCTGAAATGATACTTAAAGATACTTTCGTGGAATGGGACTTTGACGAAACTGAAGGCATATGGAGTATTAATGAGGGTGAGACTTACCCCTGGCTGCAGTGGCAGGGTGAAGCAGGTCCTCATAATTTCCCGCCGGGGCTATCGGTTATTCAAACGCATCCTGCTGAAGGCGACAACCAGGTACCCGTCAATACAATAATAACCGTTCAGTTCGACCGGAATATCCAGTCAGGAAGTCCTGGGCTTGAAGCTGTAACTCTGTCGGCAAATTCAGATAACACAGATATTGAGGTATCAATAAGTGATGACCAGCTTACAGTAACCCCTGCAAGCGATCTGGATTATTCGACAGTCTATTCCCTCACCGTTCCTGCCGGGAGTGTTGCTGCTGCCGCAGATATAAACAGCACTATGGGTTCAGACTTTATCCTTAGCTTTATTACTGAGCCTGATCCTGATGCAGAATACCTTGTCACCATTCATATTGATCCGGAAGAAAGCGGAACAGTAGAAGGTGAAGGCCTGATTCCTGAAAACGGATACTACACCGGACTTTATGAAGCAGGAACCGAGGTTGAATTTACTGCAAATGCAGCCGAAGGTTATCTATTCGGATACTGGATCTTCATGGATGGTGAAGATGAAGATATAATAATGGATAATGGTGATCCTGTTGGTAATGTGCTTGCAGGCCCGATTTATCCTCAAAACATAGATCTGATAGCCAGATTCAAAAAACTATACCAGATCACGGTAGAAATTGTTCCGG
Organism: Bacteroidales bacterium; assembly: GCA_007134675.1. Taxonomy (GTDB): domain Bacteria; phylum Bacteroidota; class Bacteroidia; order Bacteroidales; family PUMT01; genus PXAP01. The sequence goes on along the minus strand of SLKJ01000160.1, from coordinate 42,179 downwards.
AAGGCGCAGGAACCGTTTCTGCTCCCGGAATGGTGGACGGCGTAGGACACTATATTGAGGATGAGCAGTTTGATCTTGTTGCGACAGCAAATCCGGGATATGAATTCGAGCACTGGTACTATTTTAAAGACGGAGCCTGGGAGATAATAATGGATAATGGCGAACCTGAGGGAAGCACACTTGATGTGGAAATGCCTGATGAGGATCTCCTGCTCCGCGCCAGTTTTATATCAACCGAGCCTGAAGATCTCAAAATTACATTCCTTGATGATGACACCGACAAGGTTTACTTCCCGGGTGATGACTTTTCAGTCAGGGTTACGATCTCAGGTGAGAGCATTCCAGATGGCATGGTCACCCCTGCTGTTACCGAAGGTGTGTTTGATCAAACCATGTCATTTACGCAGGAACCTGTACTTGAAGATGATGCAACACGAGTTGTCTCAGACATTGTAAACAACGAGTTTACCGTTTCAGGGATAATCAGGAATGGCGTGAGTCAGGGTGTCATTGGACTTATTTTTGATATATCCGGCCTGGTCACACCGGCAATACCGGTTATAGACAATTCTCTTTACGATGAGGCATCGGGAAGTGATTTCGGCATGGCAATAGTGGGCGTTGAGATACCTTTCGGGGATATTAGCGCCGATCCTGACCTCAGAGAGGTTGAAAACCTTTACGATACCGAGCAATCCCTCGACTTTGTCAGGGCCGGACACGGAGCTCTGCAGTTTGGCGAAGGGCTGAATATAATAGATAACCGTGCAGAGCTTGCCGGTCTGCATGAGGGACTCAGGCTAGTGAGCGACTCAGAAGAACATGTTTATTATGTTGAAATAAACCCCTCTTCACTTACTTTTCTTGCCGATCGAGAAGCTACAGTCCGCATAGAAGGCTATGAGCTCAACTCCTTTACCATAAGGAAAACCGAATTCGGGGCTGAAGCAGATTACGAGGCTCCCGAGGATATCAAGGCTAATACAACGGCAGTGCTGGCGGACAATGTACTTACCTTCTCCGTAGATGGTTTCAGCCGTTACACAGTTCTGGAAAAGGGATATACCCTTACACTGGATGTAAATGAAGTTGGCTGGGGTACCGTAGCTGATCTGACTGGCGAGGGGACCTATGCACCCGGAACGGAAGTTATTGTGGAAGCCATTTCTGAAGATGGGTATGAATTTCTTAACTGGAGTAAAAACGGAGTGGTAGTAAGCGACCAGTCCACTTTCGGGTATATAATGCCATCTGATGATGTTACCCTGACAGCAAACTTTGGAGAACTGTTTGTGGTAACATTCACGGTTATAAAAGCGGATGATACACCTGTTGAAAGTGCAGTTATAACAATCACACAGAACGCCAGTGAAGTTGAGATACTAACTACAGGATCAGACGGGAAAGCTAAAACTTCATTACCGGCAGGTGATTACGGCTATACGGTTACGTTGGTTGAATATGAAGATGACAGCGGAGTATTTTCGGTAACGGACCAGGGTGTTGAAATAATGGTAACCTTGATTCATACATCAGTTCATGATCCGTCTCCTTCCGGCAACAGGATAGTGGTATATCCAAATCCGGGTGACGGGCTCTTTACTGTCGAATATACTGGCACAGAAGCGTCAACAATAACTCTTGAACTAATCAGCATTGCGGGAAATATACTGTATGTTAGAGAGTTCTACGAAGCTGAGGACCTGAAGGAGACTATAGACCTCCGTCATGTCACCCGGGGTATATATTTACTCCGTATCAGGGAAAACGGTACTGTGAAAACAATACAGCTTGTGTTCAGGTAAATCTGTTTTTGTTTCTGATCTTAACTGTTATCAGACGCACAAGATAGATGATCAGCGCAAGCAGAAGGGACAGTGCAATATATGACCAGATACGAAGAGGAATACCTGTGTCTGCAACTATCCGTTCGTGGGTATTCCTGTAATACTCAGGCATAACAGGAATATCATCCTCATTTTTATCAAGAGAAAGGGAATAGTTGGCAACAGCCTCCCAGACCTTGTACTCCCTTCCATTTCTGATTATTACCGCCTGCTCAGGTTCAACAGGGTTCCCGTACCTGTCCTTAAGCACAAGTTTAAGCCTTGGTAGTATATCACCAACCATAGGTAAAAAAGATGTCAGATAGTAATCGGTTATAACATGGTAAAGCTTCTCCCCTTCTCCGTCTAACGGTGTATAACTGATATCATCCTGTATCCCCTCACCAGTATATAATTCTGCCTTGAGCACGGAACGGTAGGCGGGGACAGGTGTGCCCAGAAACGGGATGGTTAACCAGGTAGCTTTCCCCGGGTCGTAATTGTAACGCAGACCCGAGACCTGCAGGAAATAGATATCTCCCATCAGCTGAGAAAGCAGTGAGCTTATCTCTAACACATTAAGTATTTCACGCTCAGTAAGGTAAACAGATACCATCGGATAGCCTGCCCTGCCGTCAGGGCCTGACCCAAGTCCCGAAACGGTCACCATGTCAAAAAAGGAGATGCGCCCTTTTGACCACTCCATGGTCCCGGGAATAATATCTGCCCTGATAATACCGTTACCCTGAAAAGCAAAGTCAACTCTTTCGCCCGTAACCTGCTCACCTATAAGACGCATAGCATCTGTAACGTAATTACCAACCGTAGTCTCAACAAATGGATATGGCCTGGTCAGGGCAAACTCAGAAAACAGAAGCGGATCACGTACGTCCGAAAATACTCCTCCGGTGTGGGTTGCAACAAACTCATTCAGATGACCAAGGTATTCATTTATACCTTCAAGTATCCGGGGATCTTCATCAATGGCGCTGTCAAGTGAAATCAGGTAAGGAGAACCCAAACCTTCATTCACGGTATAGAGCTCCCCGCTTTCGCTGTTCCATTCAAGCTCGAGCCTGCCAAGGTATTTAAGATAATAACCGGGGTGAAATATGATTGTGTTATTGACAATCTCAGGTACTTCAGTCAGGTAATGGTCATGTCCGCCAAGGATAATATCAATTCCATTAACAGCAGCAGCCAGATCCCGGTCCTCGCTTATCCCTGAGTGTGTCAGTGCAATCACTATATCCGCACCCGCATCCCTGAGCTGACCTACCTGGCGTACTGCAGTTTCATGCTGGTCATTTATGGTGACCGGTCCGGCAAAACCTGCAACACTGTATGCCTCTTTACCCAGCAGTCCGAAAACACCAATAGTGACCCCGTTGGGCAGGTTAAATAACTTATGTTCCAGGATCCCGGGCTCATTCAGCTTATGCCCTTCAGGTATGACAAGATTTGATGAGATCAATGCAAGCCTGTCATTGTAATCTGGATAACCTGCTCCCAAAAAATATTCGGCGAGCACTTCAGGATCATAATCAAACTCGTGATTACCAATAGTCATTGCATCATAACCTATTTTTTTCATCAACTCAATTTCAGCAGAAAAGCCTTGAGGAGTAAGCCATGCAAAGGGTGTCCCACCAAGGATATCACCCGAAGAGAAAAGGAGTACAGGCTCATCACTCCTCTGCTCCCTGATATCTTTGACCAGTGTCGATAATCGGGCATAACCCCCGATAGAAGGACCTGGTTTATCAGGATGATAATCTGTCATCGGAAGAGGGAGAAGAGTTGAATGTTCATCAGTAGTAGTAAGAACTGTAAATCTTTTGATCTGCGAATAGGATGATGAACCGGCAAGAATAAAAAGCAGAATGACAGATGCAATAATTCCGGGTATCCGTAATGTTGTACAAACTGGCCTTTTATCAGTTATCAGCAACATTTTAACAAATAACATTATCTTCTTTATCCTCATGCCAATCAATAAATTTAACGCAATATTCGACATTTTTGGACAACCGTATTAAATACAATCAACCCGGCCATTCCGATACACTTTCAATAAGGCTATTGATTAACACCTTGTATAAAGGCTTTAAGCTCTTCCGGGTCATTCCCTATTGAATGAAATTTCTCTTCCCGGCTAAGAACTTCCTGCAGTTGAGGTGGTAAATAATCAAAATCATCAATGATCCTTTTCATAGTCTCAGGAAATTTAGCCGGATGGGCTGTCTCGAGAAATATACCATTTACGGCCTCATGATATTCTGACATAAATTGCCTCAATCCGAGGTAAGCCACAGCACCGTGCGGGTCCATAATATAGTCTGTAGCAGCATGAAGTTTTCCGATGGCCATAGAGGTATCATCATCACTGTATGAATATGCGGTTATGATTTCGCGGAAATTATCAATATTATTTCCCATAAGATCTTTTATGCGCACAAAATTACTCGGATCACCAACATCCATGGCATTGCTGATAGTCGGTATCGAAGCTGCCGGCTTATATTCACCAGTCTCCATGAACCTGCAGAAAACATCATTGATATTTGTAGAGGCAACAAATCTGAGTACCGGCAAACCTGCTGCCCTGGCCATCAGACCACCGGTCAGGTTACCGAAGTTACCGCATGGCACGCTGAATACAAGAGGCAGGCGTGCTTCATCAATACGTCCTGTATCCAGCCTGGCAAACGCGAAAAAATAGTAAAAACTCTGAGGAATCAGTCGTGCTATGTTGATGCTGTTTGCCGATGTAAGGTTGAACAAATCGCTCAGCTGTCTGTCACCAAGCATCTGTTTGGTCAGTTTCTGACAGTCGTCAAAAGTACCATCCACCTCCAGGGCATAGATATTTCGACCCCAGGTGGTAATCTGTTTCTGCTGAAGGGGACTAACCTTGCCTCCGGGAAACAGCACAAAAACATTGATCCCTTCCACTCCATGGAAACCAGCTGCTACTGCCGATCCTGTATCGCCTGAAGTTGCAACCAGCACGTTAAGGGCCCTGTCCTCATTTCTGTAAAGATATGCCATAAGCCTCGACATAAATCTGGCACCTACATCTTTAAAGGCCATTGTAGGACCATGAAACAACTCCAGGCAATAAACATTTTCACCAAAGCGCTTCAGGGGTATCATAAAATCAAGGGATTCCTTTATTATTCCTGCAAGAACATCTTCAGGAACATCATCTCCAATAAAAACCCTGGCAACTTTAAGTGCCACTTCATTGTGAGTCATGTCTCCAATTGATTTAAAAAATGAAGGTGGCAATACAGGAATCAATTCAGGAAGATAGAGCCCGCCATCCTCTGCGAGTCCTCTCATCACAGCTTCTCTGAGGGAAACAGCAGGAGATTTGAGATTTGTACTGTAGTATAACATTTTTTATTTAAAGATAATTAAAAAGAATCAGATACCCTCTTATGGTAACCGGAGTATTAAATTGTAAGGTTTCAAATAAAAGTAGCTCCTTCAGTGTTTATGTCTGATACAAAACATGTTGACTCCAACCCATGATCCTTTAGTCTGTTTTCCAGGATTACTGTCACTTTAACTGCAATTTCCTTATCAGTGCAGAGAGCAAATACTGTGGGCCCGGACCCTGAAATTCCAAAACCAAGTGCTCCATTTTTCAGGGCAAGACTGCGCATTTCGTCAAAATGGGGTATCAGCATTTTCCTGACGGGCTCTACAACGAAATCTTCCATACTCCTTCCTATCAGGCCGGTGTCATTCATAAACAGGCCAGCAACAATTCCCCCGACATTACCCCACTGCCTGATGGCGGCAGCCATCGGAACATTTGTCCTTATGATCTGACGGGCAGCCATGGTAGGTACCTCAACATGAGGATAGACCAGGCCACAGCAAAGCGATCCGGGCACAGGAAGAGTGATTACATCCAAAGGGCTATAGGAGCGAATGAGCACCATACCTCCAAGAAGTGAAGGGGCAACATTATCAGCGTGTGCATTTCCGCATGCAAGATTCTCTCCCTCCATTGCAAACGGCAAAAGCTGCATCCGTGAAAGAGGACTGCCCATAAGTTCATTCACACCCACAAGTCCCCCGACAGCACTGGCAGCACTTGATCCAAGCCCGCTGCCGAAAGGCATTTTCTTATAAAGCTTTATGCCTATTCCCTGCTTTACCCCTATATGCTTGAGGTAATTGATTACTACCGCACTTACTGTATTTTTTTCCGGTTCACGGGGAAGCCTTCCATCATCTCCCTCAATCATATCAAGACTTACTCTACCTGAGGAGTTCAGGCTCATAAAGACCTCATCACCGGGACGGTGTACAGCAAATCCGAGAACATCGTAACCGCAACTGACATTGGCAACCGAAGCGGGAGCGAAAACTCTTACTGAATCCATAATTTTAAATTATTACTATTTCAGCTAACCCTTAAAGGATCAATCTGCCCCAACCCTTACCAGGTCGGCCAGCACCCCTGCAGCAGTCACCTCTGCTCCGGCCCCGGGTCCCTTTATTACCATGGGATTATTGAGATAACGGTTAGTGGTAAAAGATATAATATTATCACTGCCTGAGAGATTATAAAAAGGATGTTTAGAATCCAGCATCAATAGTTCTGTTTTTACTTTGCCATCGGATAATATCCCAACATAATGCATCACCTTATTTTCAGCAGCAGCTTTGTTTTTCAGTGAGCTGAAATACTCCTCAGAGGCTTCAAGCTCTTTGTAGAAATCCTCCACCGTTCTGGCATTAAGACAGTTATCAGGTAAAATCGGTGCAAGATCAAGATCTTCAAACTCTGTTCCAAGTCCCGTCTCCCGGGCCAGGATCAGCATCTTTCTTGCAAAATCAAGCCCGCTCAGATCATCGCGCGGATCAGGTTCAGTAAACCCTTTATCCTGTGCCATTCTGACAACCTCGGCAAAAGTCCTGTCCCCCTTGTATTCATTGAATACAAATGAAATGGTGCCGGATAATATTGCTTCCACCTTCAATATTTCATCGCCGCAAACCAGAAGCTCCTGCAAGGTTTTTATTATAGGAAGCCCGGCACCCACAGTTGTTTCATACAGGTAATCAACCCCGAATTTCCCTGACACTTCCCTGTATTTTGAATAGCTGCCGTAACTGCCTGTATTTCCTATCTTGTTGCAGGTAACCACTGAAAAGCTTTTTTCAAAAAGCCGTGTATAAAGCTCCGGAACCTCTTTACTGCCGGTATTGTCTACAAAGACAGAATTGGGCAGGTTTAATTCAAAGGCACGCTCAATGAAATTGTTCACATTTCCGGGTTCACCTTTATTCTGCAGATCCTGTTTCCATGTTCGGGCGCTGACACCTTCCTGGTTGAAAAGAATGGATTTACTATTGCATACGCCAATCAGGCTGAGTCTTATATGACGCTTCTCCTCAAGGAAAGAGAGATGGCTGTCTATCTGACGCAGCAGGGTGCTTCCTATATTGCCTACCCCGCAGAAAAAAACATTAAGCGTCTTGACAGGTGAAAGGAACATATCATCATGAACAGAGTTCATTGCTTTTGAAACATCCCTCCTGGCAATTACCACCGAAATATTCAACTCTGATGAGCCCTGAGCTATAGCAATAACATTGACACCACTTCTGCCAAGTGAGCTGAAAACCTTACCTGAAAGACCTCTTTTCTGCCTCATATTCTCCCCGACCATCGCAATAATACTTAGTGTATCATCAAAATCGGGTTTATCAAGCCTGCCCGTATCAAAATCCTGTTCAAACTCCCTGTTGATGACCTTTCGGGTAATGGTGATGTCCCGGGGACTGATTGCGAGGCTGATACTGTGCTGTGAGCTGGCCTGGGTAATAAGAAATACATTTATCCCTTCTGCTGCAAGCTTGCTGAATAGTCTGCCTCCAAAACCCTTCTCACCAACCATTGCCCCACCCTGTATTGTGACCAGACATATTTCAGAAATACAGGATATGCCTTTTATGAGGGAACCGTTTCCGGTAGTGGAGCCGGAAATAACTGTCCCCTCAAAAGAGGGGTTAAAGCTGTTTTTGATAATAATCGGAATATTCTTCGATCTTGCAGGAAACATCGTTGGAGGATGTATTACCCTGGCGCCGAAATAACTTAACTCAACAGCTTCGCTGTATGTAAGCCGGGGTATGGAAAAGGCCTTGCTCACCATTTTCGGATCGGCCGTCATGATGCCATCAACATTGGTCCATATCTGAATTTCATCAGCATCCAGAGCAGCAGCAACGATTGCAGCAGTGTAATCAGATCCTCCACGGCCCATTGTAGTAGTTATACCTGCCTCATTGGAGGCTATAAAACCTGTAAAGACAGGTATTAATCCATCATTTTCCTTAACAAAGGTTCTGATAAGAGAGTTACTGAAATCCTCATTTATATTTGCCTGGCCAAAATTGCTGTCAGTCTTGATAAGCTGACGTGTATCGGCAAATACGGCATTGCCGCAAAACTGATCGATAAAAGAGGTAAACATGAACGCCGAACAAAGCTCCCCAAATGACAGGGCGCGGTCAATGGTGCGAAGAGATACCTCACCGAGAGCCATTATACCAGAAAGCATCTCCTCCAGTTGATTAAAATACAGCTTCAGTCCGAGCAGGACATGGTTCTGTCTGCGCACCTCCAGATTAGACCTGACAAGCTCATAATGTTTTTCTTCAAGGTTCCTTATTCCCTGAGAAATATCCTTTCCGCCGATAGCATCCTCAATCAGGTCATTAATAAGATTGGTAACTCCGTCAAGAGCAGAACAGACTATTATCACCTGGTTCTGATTCTCCAAATTTTCAGAAACTGTTTTCAATAATGTGGACATTGCAGGTGGGTTACTCAGGGAACTACCGCCAAATTTCAGAACCTTCTTCATGATTGTTTACTGATTTGTTATTAATAATTCTGATGCAAGATACAAAAAAGCCTCACCCTGACGGGAGAGGCTCTACCTTTTTAGCCTCCGGAAACCGTCAGTTAAAACCTTTTTATGTCGTAACATCTTCAATTCTGGCTGCAAGCCAGTCACCGACCTCCGAAGTGCTCTCAGGCTTAACAGGGTCAATATCTTCAGTCACCACCCCTTCAGCCAGAGATCTGTCAACAACCTGCCTTATGAGATCTGCTTCAGCCCCCAGGTTGAATGCATATTCAAACATAAGTGCAGCTGATAAAACTGTTGCAAGCGGATTGGCGATGTTGCGTCCGGCAGCCTGGGGATATGAACCGTGAATCGGTTCAAAAACAGAAGTATGCATACCTATGGATGCGGAGGGAAGCAATCCGAGAGAACCGGTAATCACACTTGCCTCATCAGTTAATATATCGCCAAACATATTTTCTGTTACCAGCACATCGAAACGCCCGGGCCACTGGATTATCTGCATTGCGGCATTATCTACGAACATATATTCAACTTCAACCTCGGGAAATGAGGGAGCAAGGCTCTGCATTGTCTCTCTCCACAGTCTTGAGGTAGCCAGTACATTGGCCTTATCAACCATGGTCAGTTTTTTACGCCTTTTCATAGCAAAATCAAAGGCCAGACGGCAGATTCGCTCTATTTCATAACGATGATATACACATGTATCATAGGCAGTGTTACCATCTTCAGAGCGACCCTGGGGCCTTCCGAAATATATTCCCCCGGTAAGTTCACGGATGGCAACAAATTCAGCTCCTTCGACAATATCCTTTCGCAGAGGAGATTTGTGAAGCAACGACGGAAAAGTCATTACAGGTCTTATATTGGCATACAGTCCCAGCTTCCTCCTCATCGAAAGAAGTCCTTTCTCCGGCCTTACGGTGGCATTTGGATCATTGTCAAAACGAGGATCACCAATGGCACCGAATAGGACTGCATCAGATTCCATGCATATTTTGTGTGTTTCCTCGGGGTAGGGATCGCCAGTTTTATCTATGGCAACCGCTCCCACAAGTGCTTCTCTGTAATAGGGATCATGGCCCATCCTCCTGCAAACGGCATTAATCACCTTGATGGCCTGGGCAGTGATTTCCGGACCTATGCCGTCTCCGGCAAGTACTGCAATCTTTAACTCCATATATTATTTTGGATGATAACGTTAATTATTTAATTTTTCTGTGGGAACCGACAAAGTTTTCAGCTCATTATTTGCAATTATATTAAGCATCTTCATGGTTGATTTAATAGCAGCTCCAGTCTGATCAGCATCCAGACCACGTGTCTTGTACTCCACGCCTTTGTACTCCCAGCTTATAGTTGTCTCAACCAGCGCATCGGTTTTTCCTCCGGGCGGTATCGTAACCAGGTAATCGGTCAGTGCCGGCCTTGGTTTTTTAAGCTTATCGTAGATCTTCCACATTGCTTTCATGAAAGCATCATACTGTCCGTCACCAACTGAAGTTTCAGTATGTGCCTCTCCGTCTATGCAGACACTTATTGAAGCAACAGGTCTCAGACCTTTGGAAACTGCAAGATAATAGTTTATCAGCCTGATACTCTGTTCTTGTGACCCATTCTTAAGAACATCGGAAATTATATAGGGAAGATCTTCAGTTGTAACCGTCTCCTTCAGGTCACCCAGCTCTATCACTCTCCTGGTTACCTTATCCAGATCCTCTTTTGACAGGGTAATGCCTAGCTCATCAAGATTCTTTTTTATACTTGCCTTGCCTGATGTTTTACCAAGAGCATAACGCCTCAGCCGGCCAAAACGTTCCGGCAGCAGCTCATTAAAATAGAGATCGCCTTTGTCGTCACCATCTGCGTGGACCCCGCAACACTGAGTGAACACATATTCACCTGTAAGGGGCTTGTTGGCAGGAATTCTAAGACCACTGAACAGCTCGACCATTTTTGAAACTTTGAAAAGCTTAGACTCCACAAGGTCATTCTCAACTTTGAGATGATCGTTAAGTATTCCGATTACACTGGAAAGAGGGACATTACCTGTCCGCTCACCCAGCCCGTTGACAGTGGTATGGACTCCGCTGATACCTGCCCTGATTGAAGCCATGACATTGGCGGTTGCCAGGTCATAATCATTATGAGCATGAAAATCAAAATGCACATCCGGATGCCGACCGGTGATGGTGCTGCAGAACTCAAGCGTCTGTTCAGGGTTCAGAATGCCGAGGGTATCGGGAAGCATGATCCTCTTCACATCTCTTTTTGTCAGGTGCTCGATTATCTGGAAAACATACTCAGGGGAATGGATCATGCCATTCGACCAGTCCTCCAGATAAACATTTACAATTATCTCTCTTTTTCGGGCTTCTTCAATTACATTGTCGATATCCCTGAAATGTTCAGCAGGTGTTTTTCTTAACTGGCCTGTCAGATGTTTAAGTGATCCCTTTGTCAAAAGGTTGATAACCTTTGCTCCGGCCTCAACAACCCAGTCCAGCGACAATGTTCCGTCAACGAAACTGAGTATTTCCACCTTTTCAAGATAATTCATATTCCGGGCCCATTCCGTTATTCTTTTCACTGCCCTGAACTCCCCCTCAGATACACGTGCAGAGGCCACCTCAATCCGGTTAACCCTGATCTCCTCAATGAGCATCTGGGCCATGGCAAGTTTCTCTGAATCATTAAATGAAACGCCTGTGGTCTGCTCTCCATCCCTCAGGGTGGTATCCATAACTTCAATTCTTCTCATGATAAAGTGTTTTTTTCCCACTCAATTATTTTATTCTTTAAACTCAGAAGATAATCTATATCGTCATATCCGTTTATCAGGCACTTTTTTTTGTATTGACTGATCTCAAAAATATCCTCAGGTCCGCCAGGCAACAGGGATATTTTCTGATTTTCAAGATCAACCTTAACCTCAGTTGAAGGATCAGATTCAGTCCGCACAAACATCTTTTCCAGAAATAGGTCAGAGACCTGCACGGTAAGGAGGCCGTTATTTAGAGCATTGTTTTTGAAGATGTCTGCAAAAAAACTTGAAACTACAACTTTGAAACCGTAATCCTTGATTGCCCAGGCAGCATGCTCTCTGCTGCTTCCACTGCCAAAATTCTTGCCGGCTACCAGGATATGACCTGAATAACGTTTACTGTTCAGTACAAAATCTTCTTTAGGTTTTCCGGTTTTGTCATATCGCCAGTCCCTGAAAAGATTTGCACCAAAGCCTTCACGGGTAGTGGCTTTAAGAAACCTTGCCGGTATAATCTGATCAGTATCAACATTTTCAATTGGCAAAGGCACACATTTGGATACAAGAGTTGAAAATTTTTCTATTGGCATACAGATATCTATTATAATAATGTTCTTGGATCTGTTACTTTTCCTGTAATTGCTGCAGCTGCAGCGGTCAGGGGACTGGCAAGCATGGTACGGGCCCCGGGGCCCTGCCTTCCCTCAAAATTCCGGTTTGAAGTAGACACAGCATATTTTCCTTCCGGTATCTTATCTTCATTCATTGCAAGGCATGCTGAACAACCGGGCTGACGGATTTCAAATCCTGCATCTTCAAGTACCTGCTTGATTCCCTCTTCATCAGCCTGCTTTTCAACCTGCCTGCTGCCTGGAACTATCCATACCTCGACGTCGGCGGACTTCTTTCTGCCCTTTACAAAGTCTGCAAAATCGCGAAGATCCTCAATCCTTCCATTTGTGCAGCTTCCTACGAAAACATAGTCCACTTTTTTCCCTGTCAAAGGATCACCAGGTGAAAAATCCATATAATCCATTGATTTTTTATAAGAGGCCCTTGAAGAAGGATCTACCTCTTCAATAAGGGGTATTCTGCCGGTAATGCCGGTTCCCATACCAGGGTTGGTACCATAGGTGATCATCGGCTCAATCTCTTCGGCTTTGAAAAACAACTCCTTGTCAAATTCGGCATCCGGATCAGAAGGAAGGGTTTTCCAATACTCAAGCATCCTTTCCCACTGATCATCTCTGGGAGAAAATTCCCGTCCCCGCATATAATCAAAGGTTACATCATCGGGTGCGATCAGTCCCCCCCTGGCACCCATTTCAATACTCATGTTACAGATAGTCATCCTTGCCTCCATTGACAGATTGCGGATTGCCGAACCAGCATACTCAACAAAATAGCCGGTTGCGCCTCCGGTTGATATTTTTGAGATAATATAAAGGATAATATCTTTAGAGAGGACTCCCTTACCCAACCGGCCATCAATGTTAATGCGCATTCTTTTGGGTTTGGTTTGCATCAGGCACTGACTTGAAAGCACCATCTCTACTTCACTTGTCCCAATGCCGAAAGCTATACTGCCAAATGCTCCGTGAGTTGAAGTATGGCTGTCACCGCAAACAATGGTCATTCCAGGCTGGGTAATTCCCAGTTCAGGTCCTATAACGTGAACTATGCCATTAAAGGGATGATTGAGCCCGTAAAGGGTAATATTGTTCTCATGGCAGTTCTGTTTAAGCTTTTCAACCTGAACCCTGCTCAACTCCTCCTGTATTGTAAGATGCTGATCTACAGTAGGAACATTATGATCGGCTGTGGCGATAGTTTTTTCGGGCCGAAAAACAAAAGCCCCCCTCTTTTTTAGTCCGCCAAAAGCCTGCGGACTGGTAACTTCATGAATGAAATGACGGTCAATATAAAGCACGGAGGGTCCTTCAGGCACATCATGAACAACATGCCTGGCCCATATCTTGTCAAAAATTGTCTGTTTGCTCAATTCTAAAGTTTTTGTTTCAGTAAATAATCTTATTCTTATGAAATTTTACCAAGTGCATCAAGGAAGGCTTCTACAGAGGCAGTAACAATATCAGTATGGGCAGAGAAGCCATAATATATATCACCCTTGTGCTCAACCTGGACATGGACTTTTCCAAGGTCATCACTACCCCTGGTAATGGCCTGTATCAGGAATTCTTCCAGTCTGACCCGCCGTTTCAGAAGATTCTTGACGGCAGAAAATGATGCATCTATAGGTCCGTTCCCTGATGCAGTTTCAGTAAAAATATCTCCTTTAAAACTGACCTGTACAGTTGCTGTGGGAATTGTTGATTTGCCGCACATTACCTGCAGGGATACAAGTTCAATGGGGCGCTTACCTTTTTGTTTCTCCCTGCCGGCCAGTACCTCCAGGTCCTCATCGCTTATGTCTTTTTTCTTGTCGGCCAGATCAAGAAAACGGTTGTAAATTTCATCAAGCTCTGCAGTTTCAAATTCATAACCAAGCAACTGCAACCTGTGCTTGAGAGCTGCTCTTCCACTCCTGGCCGTGAGGACAATTGCCGACTCTTTAACTCCTACTTCCAGGGGGTCTATTATTTCGTAGTTCTGCCTGTGCTTAAGAACACCGTCCTGATGAATACCTGAGGAATGAGCGAACGCGTTCCGGCCAACGATTGCCTTGTTGGGCTGAACAGGCATGTGCATAAGAGTGGAAACCAGTTTGCTTGACTTCATTATCTCCCTGGAATCAATACCTGTTTCAAAATCAAGTGCATGATGGCTTTTAATTGCCATCACAACCTCTTCAAGGGAGGTGTTGCCTGCACGTTCACCTATTCCGTTTACAGTAACCTCCACCTGGCGCGCTCCGTTCATTATTCCGGACAGAGTGTTTGCAGTAGCCATACCAAGATCATTATGGCAGTGGGTTGATATTACTGCTTTATCGATGTTGGGAACGTTGTTAACCAGGAAAGCTATTTTCTCACCATATTCAGCCGGAAGGCAATAACCGGTTGTATCAGGAATGTTGACTACCGTAGCGCCTGCCTTTATAACTGATTCTATCACCCTTGCAAGGTACTCATTTTCTGTCCTTCCTGCATCTTCGGCATAAAATTCTACATCGTCAACAAATTTTCTTGCGAACTTAACTGCCTCGGCGGCACGCTTGAGGATATCCTCGGGGTTTGAATTAAGCTTGTGTTTTATATGGAATTCGGAAGTACCTATGCCCGTATGGATTCTTTTTCTTTTCGCAAATTTTAAAGAATCAGCAGCCACCTCAATATCTTTGTTTACAGCTCGAGTCAGAGCACATATTACAGGAGCTTCCACCATCTTAGATATTTCAATAACCGAGTTGAAATCACCGGGACTGGAAACGGGGAAACCTGCTTCAATAATATCCACGCCCAGTTTTTCGAGCTGTCGCGCAATTTCAATTTTTTCAATTGTATTGAGCTGGCATCCGGGTACCTGTTCACCATCTCTGAGTGTAGTGTCAAAAATCTGAATCTTGCTGGTCATATCAATTGTTTTTATTTAGTTTTAAGTTAATATTCAGACTAATAATTTATATTCTTTCTGGTTTCTAATTATCAGGACGTAATTTTCTGACCTCCGAACCTGTAAGCCACATCTCCGATTCACGAAGCTCTTTAAGTTCTTCTTCAAGCATATCCTTGTAATTGTCCGCACCTGTTGATTCCAGGACCCTTTTGCATTCTTCGCCGGATTTTACCTTATTATAAAGATCAACAAATACCGGTAGTGTCGCATCCCTGAATTTTGGTCGCCAGTCAAGAGCACCACGCTGAGCTGTTGCACTGCAGTTTGCATACATCCAGTCCATGCCTTTCTCATCAACAAGCCGGATAAGGCTCTGGGTGAGCTCTTCCACTGTCTCATTAAATGCCTCACTCGGAGAATGGCCATTCTGTCGGAGTACCTGGTACTGGGCATCCATTATTCCGGCCAGGGCACCCATTAATACACCACGCTCCCCTGTAAGATCACTGTAAACTTCTGACTCAAAAGTGGTTGGAAAAAGATAACCTGAGCCAATAGCAATACCGAGGGCTTTGGTGCGTTCTTCCGCCCTGCCTGTGTAGTCCTGAAAAACAGCATAACTTGAATTAATTCCTGCACCGGCCAGAAAATTTCGGCGGACACTGGTTCCTGAACCTTTTGGAGCACATAATATGACATCCACATCAGGAGGTGGTATCACACCTGTCTGGTCCTTGTAGGTTATTGAAAATCCGTGAGAAAAATATAGCGCATCACCCTCGTTAAGGCAGGACTTAAGCAGGGGCCATATTGAACGTTGTGCGGCATCGGAAACCAGGTACTGAATTATGGTTCCTTTACTTGCAGCTTCCTCAATCGGGAAAAGTGTTTTACCCGGAACCCAGCCATCACTTACAGCCTTGTCCCAGTCCGCCTTAAAATCCGGAGCCTGTCCCACAATAACATTGATGCCATTGTCCTTCATGTTAAGTGCCTGGGCGGGACCCTGAACACCATATCCGATTACTGTTACCAGCTCATCTTTAAGAACTTCCCGTGCCTTTTCTATTGTAAACTCATCACGGGTCACAACGGTTTCTTCTACACCGCCAAAATTAATTTTTGCCATAATTATCTATTTTGTTTTTATAATTGAGTGTCAATTTCAACATCAGGTTTTACATCGTTTTTATCCAGTTTCCTGAGGTAACTGTTAAGCGGTTCCTTTTTAAGCCTGTTGATAGCAACCCTTCCGGACCTAGTAAACTGGGTCACCCCGTAAGGATCAAGCTTCTCAAACAATTCCTGAGTCTCATGTTTGTGGCCGGTCTTTTCAATTACTGCGTATTCAGCTGTCATTTCGAGTATTCTTGCACCATACTGGCGAACAAGTTTTTCAATCTCATTACCCTCAAACAGGGCGGCGGTAGGAACCTTGTACAGTGCAATCTCCTGGTAGATGATCTCATCCTGTGAAAAAGAATAAGCCTTCAGCACATCAATGCGCTTTTCAACCTGTTTCACCAGAAGATCAACCTCTTCCCTGGTTGAATATATAACTATAGTGAACTTGTGTATTCCCTCAATGGCTGATTCTGATGTTGTCAGGCTTTCAATATTAATATGCCTTCTTGTAAATACTGTGGTTATCTGATTCAGTATTCCAACACGATTTTCTGAAAAAATTGTCAGGGTAAATTCCTGTCGCATATTAGTATAATATTAATGTTTCTGATTAAAAATAGATTCATCTTCCCAAACTGACTTTAATTCTATTCCAGTAATATATCTTCAACAGATGCTCCGGCAGGCACCATAGGAAAAACATTTCCTTCCTTTTCAACTACCACCTCAAGTAAAAACGGACCATCAGTACTTACCATTTTTTTAATCGCCTTATCCAGTTCTTCCCGTTTCGTAACTTTAGCTGAAGGAATGAAATACCCTTTCGATATGGTTTGGAAATCAGGATTTACAAGCTCAGTTGAGGCATACCTTAAATCAAAGAAAAGTTCCTGCCACTGCCTTACCATACCGAGGAAATTGTTATTGAGCAGGACGATTTTAACGGGTACCTTGGACTGGTATATGGTTCCAAGTTCCTGGATAGTCATTTGTAATCCGCCATCACCAACAAAAAGACAGACCGGACGGTCGGGCCTGCCAAGTTTAGCTCCTATGGCAGCAGGCAATCCGAAACCCATAGTACCCAGTCCGCCGCTGGTAATTACCGATCGGGACTGTCTGAATTTAAAGTAGCGCCACGCGACCATCTGGTGCTGACCAACATCGGTTACCATGATGGCATCATCATTGAAGGCATCTGACACCCTTCGCACTACCTCCGCCATTGTAATCACGGGTTTATCGGGATACAATTCACGCTCAATAAGTCTTTCGTACTCTATCCTGTAACATGCGTGGAACTCTTCAACCCATTTCTTGTGATCATTCTTACTTACCCTTGATGTCAGCATCGGGAGACTTTCCTTTACATTACCGAGTATTGGTGCGTCAGCATGAATTATTTTATTAATTTCAGCAGGATCAATGTCCATATGAATTATCTTTGCATTGGTGGCATAACGGCGGGTATCCGCTGTAACCCTGTCGTCAAACCTCATTCCTATACCAATTATCAGATCACACTCATTGGTTTTAAGGTTGGGTCCGTAATTACCATGCATACCCAGTCCCCCGACATTCAGTTTATGGTCAGACGGCAGTGCCGAAAGTCCCAGAAGTGTTTGAGCAGCAGGAATTCCGGTCTTTTCAAGAAACTTCTTAAGTTCGGCTTCAGCACCAGCAATTACCACACCTTGTCCAATCAGGGCAAGGGGTTTTTTGGCAAAATTTATCAGCCTGGCAGCCTCCTCAACCTGTCCGGGATCAATAATGGGATACGGTGTATAACTTCTTACCGAAATTGCCGGTTTATAGATATATTCCAGTGAACCAAACTGGGCGTCTTTAGTTATATCAAGCAACACAGGACCGGGACGGCCACTTCTGGCAATGTAAAAGGCCCTGGCCATTGCCCATGGTATCTCATCAGCACGCGTAATCTGATAGTTCCATTTAGTAACAGGCTGAGTGATACCGACAACATCAGTTTCCTGAAACGCATCTGTCCCAAGGAGTGCTGACCCGACCTGTCCGGAAATAACAACAACCGGAGTGGAGTCAATCATTGCATCAGCAATGCCGGTAACTGCATTGGTGGCTGCGGGTCCTGATGTTACAAGGCATATCCCCACCTTTCCGGTCGCCCTTGCATATCCTTGAGCGGCGTGTACTGCCCCCTGTTCATGCCTTACAAGGATATGGTTCAACTTTTCACTATAAGAGTAGAGGGCATCATATACAGGCATGATAGCCCCCCCCGGGTATCCAAAGAGAATTTCCACACCCTCGTTTACAAGAGATTCCATAACGGCCTGTGCCCCTGTCATGGTTACCGCTTTTTTTTGAGAATCTTTCATTAATGTATCTGTTTGTTTGTCCATGTTATTCGATTTATTGCGATTCATCACGAAACACCTTAAAATGGTCCTATGACTTTGCAGCCTTAACCAGGTTTTCGGGTAAAACTCGTACAGCACCCGTATCAGCAGAGGTTACTATCGAAGCATAATATTTCAGTGCATTTGAAACCTGTCTTTTACGCTCACCGGGAGACCAGGCATCTTCTCCACGAAGAGATTCCTCCTCCCGGCGGTTTTCCAGCTCTTCAGCAGATAAGTCTACATTAATGGTTCTGGCGGGGATATCAATCAGTATCCTGTCACCTTCCCTTATAAGTGCTATTTCACCTTCGGCAGCAGCCTCAGGCGAAATATGTCCTATCGAAAGCCCGGAGGTGCCACCGGAAAAGCGTCCGTCAGTTATCAGGGCACATTTAACACCCAGACCGGCGGACTTCAGATAGGATGTCGGGTATAGCATTTCCTGCATACCAGGTCCTCCTTGCGGACCTTCATATCGGATAACCACTACATCACCCTCACGGATCCGGCCGTCCAGGATCGCTTTACATGCATAATCCTGTGATTCAAAAACCCTGGCATATCCTTCGAATTGATGTACAGAAGGATCCACACCTGCTGTTTTAACTATGCTGCCTTTCTGCGCAATATTGCCATACAGAACAGCAAGTCCCCCGTCATCAGAATAGGCGTTACCGGCTGACCTTATACAACCCTTTTCCCTGTCCAGGTCAAGGTTTTCATACATGACCCTTTGGGAACCCATGGTAAGATTGCGAAAGCCACCCGGTGCGCTGCCATAAATATCCCATGCCTTATCCAAAGCAGATGAATGCCTTATATCGTAATCGGCAATTGCCTCCCTGAGGCTGGGATAATCAACCCTCAAAGCATCCCCGTCAATCAATCCGGCATCATTTAAGACGGCCATAATACCCAGAACTCCACCTGCACGGTTCACATCCTCAACATGATAGCTGCTACTGGGAGCTACTTTACATAGTACAGGAGTATTGCGGGAAAGCATGTCAATATCATTCATTGTAAAATCCACTCCTGCTTCATGTGCAATAGCCAGCAGATGTAAAACAGTATTCGTTGATCCACCCATTGCAATGTCCAGTCTCATCGCATTCATGAATGCATTCTTTTTTGCAATAGACCTGGGTAAAACCTTATCATCACCATCCATGTAATATCTGTTGGCCAGCTTCACAATAAGAGAAGCAGCATCTTCAAACAGTCCTGTACGGTTCACATGGGTTGCCACTACCGTCCCGTTACCGGGAAGAGCAAGGCCAAGCGCTTCATTGAGACAATTCATTGAATTTGCTGTAAACATTCCTGAACATGACCCGCAGGTTGGACATGCATTCTTTTCGACATTGTAGATATCCTCATCAGAAGCAGAAGGATCAGCAGAGATAACCATTGCATCGACCAGATCTACAGCACTCCCACCTACCTTGCCGGCTTCCATGGGGCCGCCGGAAACAAATACGGTCGGTATATTGAGCCTCATAGCAGCCATAAGCATCCCGGGGGTTATTTTATCGCAGTTACTTATGCATACCATTGCATCGACACAATGAGCATTTATCATGTACTCAATACTGTCGGCTATAAGTTCGCGTGAGGGCAGCGAGTAAAGCATACCGTCATGACCCATTGCAATACCGTCATCAACAGCAATTGTATTGAATTCAGCCGCAAAACAACCCTGTTTTTCAATCCACTTTTTCATTTTCTGGCCAATAGGATGCAGGTGGGCATGACCCGGGACAAACTGTGTAAATGAATTTGCAATAGCAATAAGTGGCTTCCCCATCTGCTCCTTATTCATTCCGTTGGCCCGCCAAAGGCTTCTTGCGCCTGCATTCAGCCTTCCCATGGTTGTAGTGTTGCTTCTAAGAACTCGTTTCATTTTCTCATTTTAATGTGAAAGCCCTCTCACTTCGAAGTGAGAGGGCTTTTTAGTTTTTAAATCATCTTTTATTATTTAAACAACTTTCTCACTTCTTCCCGTCTATCCAGGAGAATAATAAAAAGAATAGTTGTTAGGATACGACTCATATTTTTATAACTTAATTCAGGCACAAAAGTATAAAATTATAATTAAGAACAAAGAGAATATAAAAAAAAATATGATTTTTTTCATATTTCTACCTTTCTCCGCTCTGATACTCTCCCAGAATCTCCAATTGATCAATCAATGGCTGTATTGCCGACAGAGCCTTTTTATACATTGAATAGTCATCATAAAGGACATCAAGATAGAAAAAATATTCCCACTCCCTTCCGACTATTGGCAGGGACTGGATCTTGGAAAGGTTGATTTTATAATATGCGAGCACTGAAAGAACCTGGGAGAGGCTTCCGACATGGTGAGGAAGTGTAAAACAGATTGATGCCTTATTCCCGGATTTATTTGTATCAGGTTCTTCAGGGGTTTTGACAGGCTCAACAACCAGAAATCTGGTAAAATTACGTTTGTTGCTTTCAACACTGGAAGCAATTAGCTCAAGTCCGTACATATCGGCTGCAAGATCACTGGCAAGTGCTGCAACTCCTTTAAGGTCATTATCCCTTATCCATTTAGCACTAAGAGCAGTATCTATTGATTCCACCATTTTGACTCCCCGATGCCTGAGCGGCTCCAGAAATTCCTGGCACTGAAGAATAGCCATTGGATGTGAATGGATCTCTTTGATGTCTTTTACCTTCTGACCCGGCAGACCGATAAGATTCTGAACAATTCTCAGATACACCTCGCCGGTAACTTTGAATTCAGATCTGCTCAGCAAGGCATAATTGGGTATCAGTGAGCCGGCAACAGAGTTTTCTATTGCCACGACTGCAGAGTCTGCTTTACCAAGGGGCACAGATTCAAAAAGGTCAATAAAAGTATCACATGGAATAATTTCAATATTTGTCTCCTTGTAATACTTTCTTGCAGCAATTTCGTGGAAAGCCCCATACCCTCCCTGAATAGCCACACGCAATCTGTCATTTAATTTCTTCTCTTCTGTCATTATTGCTGTTTTTTGATAAAAAAAAAGTCCCGGACATTCGGGACTTTGATAAGCTAATCTATTCAAAACAGCATACTACAGTCCCTTTTCCGGCACTCTGAAAGAAAAGAAAAAGAATCTGCTGCTGTTCATTAGTCTGTACATTTATGGCAAATATAATTAAAAATCATAACTTTGGTGTTATTCAATCCAATAATTTTTAAATATGTTCTGATTTTGAAGGATATTGCCTTCTTTACCAATATCCTTAACGGGGAAAAACATCCTGACTGGCATGGATCCATCCGTTTCATTTGCGGAAATAAATTCAAAATAGTCGCTTCCTGTCTCCAATCTAAACCGGTCGAGGGTTTTTCCAACAGGCTCCGTTTTATACCAGCTTGTATCGGTCGTCCAGATCTTGGTAAGCAGGGTTGTCTCCTCCAGCGGCACCTCCTTCAGGATTTCACGGACATAGGTATGCGAACCATAGGTGTCGGCCATATCAAAAAACTTCAGTCCGCGTTCAAAAGCATGGACGGTGTAAAAATGGAATTTCACTATGAAAAGTGGATTATAGTTATCACCCCTTAAACGATAGCTTACAAGCTACTCAATCCAGTATATGCAAATTATATGTCCAAAAAAACCACCTGCTGTTTTTGATGTTTGCAGGTGGTTGACTTTCTTGTGATTCCGCCAGGATTCGAACCTGGGACCCACAGCTTAGAAGGCTGTTGCTCTATCCAGCTGAGCTACGGAACCGATAATTGCTGCAAATTTAAAAAAAAAATGGTTACCAGAAATCCCAGGCATGAGCAATTATATTTTTAATGGGGGAATCAAATGTCATTTGAGTATATTTGCTGCAGAACAAAGAGCAATATGACAGACATTAAAGAAAACGTTTCTCTGAAACCCTACAACACTTTCGGTATTGATGTAAAAGCACGCTATTTTTTCCGAGCAAACAACCAGGAAGAACTCAGGTTTGTGCTTGAAAACCACAGGGACTGTTTTCCATTTATGATTATGGGAGGAGGAAGTAATATATTGTTTACCAGAGATTTCAACGGGTTGATAGTACAGCCTGACTTAAAGGGAATAAGTATACTGGAAAATGACTCTGAACATTGCCGCGTTGAAGTTGGTGCAGGTGTAAACTGGGATGATTTTGTTAGTTGGTCAGTGGAAAATAACCTGGGGGGAATCGAAAACCTATCCCTTATTCCCGGTTCGTCAGGTTCAAGTCCCATACAGAATATCGGAGCCTATGGTGCTGAAGCAAAAGACGTAATAAAAAATGTTAAATACCTGGATCTTGAATCTTTCGAGACAGTCATTATTTCAAACCCCGATTGTAAATTCGGTTACAGAGACAGCATCTTCAAAACGCAGCTTAAAAACAGGGTGGTTATCACTTCGGTAGTTTTCATCTTAAGCCATAATCCTGAATTCAATATAAAATACGGTAATCTTCAGAAAGAGATTGAAAAAAGAGGAGTACTGACCCTTAAAACAGTGCGTGATGCAGTTATAAATATACGCAGGTCTAAATTACCTGATCCGAAGTCACTTGGCAATGCAGGAAGCTTCTTTAAGAACCCGGTAGTTGAAAAAGATATAGTAAATAAACTTAAGAAACAGAATGAATTTATGCCTGTTTTTCCCGTGTCAGAAGAACAGGCCAAGATTTCGGCAGGGTGGCTTATTGAGCAATGTGGGTGGAAAGGTAAAAGAACAGGAAATGCTGGTGTTTACGATAAACAAGCCCTTATTCTTGTAAATCATGGTAATGCTTCGGGAGCTGAGATCTATGATCTGGCTATGAAGATAAGTGATTCTGTATTTGAAAGGTTCGGCATAAAGCTGGAGACAGAAGTAAACATAGTATAAATCAGATTTGATCCTATTTGGCTAATCCGGGCTAAATGGCCATTATTTCCCTCTCTGCCGCCTCAAGTATTTCAAGAGCAGATTTCCTGTTATAAGATTCAGCATATATCCTTAATAAGGGTTCAGTTCCTGATGATCTTATCATTAGCCATTCGGCATCATTGAAAAAGAACTTGAATCCGTCCAGATTCTCAATCCGCTGAACAGTTCTGTTCCCGAAGTTACGAAATAACCCTTTTCTGCAATTTTCAATTATCTCGTTCTTTCTCTTTTTATCAATCTTCAGATCGGCTCTTTCACAGGCGAAAGAGCCTGTTATTGAATAAACCTCTTCTATGAGTTCATGCAGGTTCTTCCCTGTTTCGACCATAAACTGCCATATCAGAAGCCCTGTCCAAATACCATCCCTGTCAGGTATATGAGAAAGGACCGATATTCCTCCTGACTCCTCTCCTCCCATCAGTACCTTCTCCTTTAAAATAACACTGCAAATTTCCTTAAATCCAATTTTGACCCTCTTAAAATCAAGTCCGTAATACATGCATAATTTTTCAATCCTGGCAGTTGATGAGAATCCGGTCACTATTTTGCCGTTAAAACCCTTATATTTATATAGATAATGGATAAGTAAAAGCATTATGTGATGTGAATCTATATAGTTGGCGTGTCTGTCATACATGGCAACCCGGTCAGCATCTCCATCCACTGCCAGTCCGCAATCAATATTCCCGTTACTCCTTATAAGAGCTTCGAGCTTTTTCAGGTTAGTGGCTGATGGTTCAGGAGATATTCCACCGAAGGAATAGTCCTGCTGGCAATTAACAAGATGGACCCCTGGTAACAGCTGCTTAAAGACTTGCTGGCCGGCTCCATACATCGAGTCAAAAGCAAAAGTGAACCGGGATTTTTCAATTGACTCCAGATTAAAGTTCTCTTTCACATTATCAATGTAGATAGACTCAAGATTAACATATTGAATCAGTCCTTTGTCAACATACTCTTCAAAATGAAGTGAATCAAGATGTATCTCATTCATTTCCGGGATCAGATTCTCAATATCCTTTAAATCCTGATCAAGCACTGGTCCCCCATAATGACCTTTGATTTTGAATCCGTTATATTCAAATGAGTTGTGACTTGCAGTTATAGCAACACCCATTGATGCTTTTTTGCTTATTACACCATATGAAACCATCGGAGTGGAAACAAATCTATCAGAAAGGTAAACACTGACCCCGGTCAGTGCAAATACCTTTGCTGCCGCCTCAGCAAACATTTTTCCGCCAAATCTGGTATCATAGCCTATTACAACTGATGCCTCTCTGTCTTTCTCACGGTTTACCAGCCAACGAGCTGAAGCCCTAGAAATTCTTGCTACATTTCCTAAAGTAAATCCATCAGCAATTATGGCTCTCCAGCCGTCAGTTCCAAACTTGATGTTATCCATAAATAAGGTATTCGAAAAAAATATTATCGATAAACAATAATCCGCTTACGATAAATAAAGATAAAAAAAACTATTGAAATATCCGTCTCTTATTTAGTGCATTCTGGTATAATCTTGCATTGCGGTTATGTTCAGAAAGGGTCCGGGCAAATCTGTGATATCCTGAAAAATCTTCCCTGGCACAGAAATACAGATAATTATGCTCATTTGCATTCAGAACTGCATCTATTGAGTGCACAGAGGGTATTATAATAGGACCAGGTGGTAGTCCGGAATACTTATAGGTATTAAAGGGAGAGTCTATTTCAAGATGCACTTTCAGGATACGATTGACGGTAAAATCTCCTAATGCATATTTTATTGTCGGATCAGCCTGTAAACGCATTCCCCTGTTCAGACGGTTCAGATAAACACCGGCAATTACGGGCATCTCTTCA
The DNA here is from genome assembly GCA_007134675.1 of Bacteroidales bacterium. GTDB lineage: Bacteria > Bacteroidota > Bacteroidia > Bacteroidales > PUMT01 > PXAP01. Next base: position 16,898 of record SLKJ01000160.1, on the reverse strand, counting down.
CTTTTAACAGTTTCCTCATCTACAATGGAGGCCAGTGTGCTTACCTGCAAGCGTGTCAGTCCCAAAGAATTTCTCCTTGAATCCCTGTCCCCATTCCAGAATCTTTCATACTCAATTTTCATACGTCTGTAAAACTGTTCAGCAGAGGTATTCCAGAAAAATTCATAGGTGTTTGGTATGAATAATGCCGGAATGCCCTCCTTGTCAAAACCCAGAGATTCCAGAAAATCAGTATCACCGGCCAGGTTAACTATATCAGATGAATCTGCCTCTATCTGGCGTGCAACAACTGAAGCAATGTTTTCAATTCTTCTGTTACTGTTAAAGACCAGATTAACGGGTTGCTGGTTTCCTGACCGCAGCATATTGACCAGTTCATTGTTGCTCATGCCTTTTTCAAGCCTGTAACGGCCCGGGTTAATGTTATTCGGGTAGTTTTTGCGGATTGCAAGCCATTCCAGAGTTGATCTGTTTTCTATCAGTCCCTTTTCTTCCAGCATATCAATAACTTCATCAAACCCGGAACCTGTAGGGATGTGTATATCGACCCATATGTCCTGACCAGTGGTTACAGTTGGCCGGAATGCAACGTTCCACAGCATAAGACCCGAAACTGCCGCCGACAAAAGCAGAATAAGAGTTGAATAAAGTATTATTTTTGGCAAAAATCCGGATTTTTTATCTTTTTCTGTTAATCCTCCCATTATTTAATACTTAAGAAAATAAAATCAATTCAAAGTATAATAACGTAATCAAGCAGAAAAAGTTATCAGAAAAATATAATACCATAGCGATGAGCAAGTGCAGTAAGAGTATACGAAAGAATCAATGCAAAAACCGGGGCAATGATCCATACGATCCAGAATTTCCGCACTGTTCTGTCGACTATTACCTTTTTCCATCCAATTTTGGATATGCCGACTGCTATAATGGCAAATGTGTTCAATTGTACAAGTGAAGTAGGTATGCCTCTTGTTATTGAAGCAAGCAAAAGAAGGGTTGCAGTAACAATTGAAATCAGTGAAGCTCCGACAAGACCGAATTCGACTATTCCTTTTCCGGTGGACTGTAGCAGCCTGTATCCGAATAAGGAGCTTCCGATGGCAAAACAGGGTGCAATAATGAGAGTGGTGACCGTTATTATCATTATGAAATTATCCTCACTGGTTGCATCAATGCCCAGTTCATTCAAAACCATTGATGCAATAGGCCCGGAGGCATTGGCAACATTATTGGCCCCAATTGCAAAAGCAACATAACAGGATGACAGCAACACCAGTATTTTTAATGCAATATGATTTGACACCTTACTGTAATCAACTGATTTAGAGTCCCTTATGCGTTTGTAAAGCAATTTTCCAATCAGAAGTGTAATTACAAATGAAACAACCGGCAATAAAAACCATGTGGGAATTATTTCAAATAGGAGTTTGGGAGAATTGAGCTGGTTATAGAATATTGCCGGACCGCAGATTGCAAATACTGTGGCCTGACTTGTCGATTGAGGAACAGCAAGGTAATTGGAAATGAGGAGGGAAAGGCCAACTGAGAACAACACAATGGTTAAAACATCAGGAGTGAGCATTTCCGGAGGAATAAGCTCTTTACCCATTGTAACCCCTACCTGTTTACCGGCAACTATAGCACCCAAAAGAACAAAGAGGCCGAATACACCGGGAATTGCCAGCCTTTTTATGATATTGGCTCCGTAGGATGCAGAAAAGGAGGGTGCCGTTCCGCTGGCACCCATATTTACTGCGAGAAACATCGCAGTAATCAGTGGTAATAATAATTCGCTGTACAATGTCCTTTATTTAATTCCGTCTCAATAACTTATCACACATAAAATAACAGCCTGTATAATATTCTCTTACAACAAACATATTATCGATGAATTATTATTTAAATATATTATTACCTGCACAAAAAACAAAATAATTAATTATCTGCCAACAATACAAATATTAAATCTTTCTGCCTGTCAATACAAACAGACATAACATGAAATTGATATTTGAGGAATAAATCAATTGTAAATTAGACGATTACTGTAAATATATATTACAAAACTGACTTTACGAAATGCTGCATTTTCTCAAAATATATGAACTTTGAATTCAAATTACTACAAAAAAGTATCGTGTTAAAAGGTTTTTTGTATATTTAGAACTGTTTACAAATAGATAATTTATGACCTGAAACCTCTACAAAATGTCCGATATACTGTTTAATTATCTGAACCGGCGCCTGAAGGAAGCCGAAGGAAAGGATGTTGTACCCCCGAAAGAACCCGGACCTGTTGTCACTATTTCCAGACAAAGCGGGTGCTCAGCACGGCGACTAACCCAGAAACTTGTTGATGAGATAAATAAGCGAACCCGCGAGAAGGAAAATTTCAGGGAATGGGATTATATAAATAAAGAACTGCTGGAAAAAGCTGCCAGGGAACTTAATGTTAAACCATCAGAAATTGCATATGTGTTTAAATATCAGGAAAGGAATGCCCTTGGAGACATATTCGCATCATATGCAAATAAATATTACAAAAGCGACCGCAAAATAAGAAAAACAATAGGTGATGTTATAAGATCGATTGCCTCGGAAGGGAACATAATTATTATCGGCCGGGCAGGAGTGGTCCTGACGAAAGACATTATGAAATCTCTGCATGTCAGTCTTGAAGCACCTCTGGAATGGCGTAGCCTTATGATAAGTGAACGCTACGACCTGTCATTTCCAGATGCAAGGAAGTCAGTTATTGAAATGGACAAAAAAAGAGAAAAGTTCAGAGAATCATTTGAAGGCAGAAATACCGATTATACATGGTTTGATGTCATTTTTAACCGGATGTCACTTACCGAAAATGAAATAATAGAAGCCATAATCAATATGATGGAATCTAAAAATCTCATCTGAATTAATAACAAACAGCCCTGACCCTTATTAATTCTTTCTGACCACAGAAAACGTCTAATTACTGCCAAACTATTTATCATCTTTATTGTTTGTATCAAACAATTGATAATTCTGATTTGTCATAAGAGATAGATGGATCATTAATGATAAGACTATTTGTAATCACATTATCAGCTTTCCTGATTCAGCAGGAGATATTTCCCCTTGTAAGGGGGCAGATTATTGATGCTGAAACGGGCAAACCGGTACCCGGAGCTGCCATAATACACCGGGGTACAGTAAAAGGGATAATAAGCAGTGAAGATGGCCGCTTTGAAACAGAAATAACAGGAAGGATAACTATTACCGCCATAGGATACAAAACTAAAAAGACAGAAATCACAGAAGATAAAGAGTATTACATTTTTTCTCTTGAACCGAAATTTATTGAGCTACAGGAAGTTGTTGTAGAAGCCTACGCAAGGTCACGCCGAATTCTGGATGTCCCCGGATCAGTTTCACTGATTCAGTCCGGTCAGATAGAGAGAGAAAATCCGGTAACAGTTGTACCGGTATTAAACCAGGCACCTGGAATTTTTGCACATTCGGGAGCTCTGAATACAAGCCGTATAACAATCAGAGGAATCGGAGCCAGGGTGCCCTATGCAACCGGTAAAGTAAGAGCCTTTCTCAATAATATTCCACTTACCAATGGATCGGGTATAAGCATAGTTGAAGATATAGACCCCTCATTTATGGAAAGGATTGAGGTTATCAAGGGACCTGCAACAAGTATTTATGGCGCCGGGTTAGGTGGTACAATAATAATTTCAGCGAAAGACCCGGCAAATCGACCTGCAGCCGTAACAAACAGTTTTCATGCAGGATCATGGGATCTCTTCAGAAATACTATAGGAATTGAAACAGGAGGCGAAAAATTTGGAATAAACATGCAGTATAATCATACCCAAAGCAACGGTTACCGTCAAAATAACCAGTACAGAAGAGACGGGTTTAATTTAATATCCAGGGCAGGTTTAAGTGATAATACAGACATAACTTTCCTTTTGGCCTACACAAGCCTGAAGTCTCATATTCCCAGTTCTATAGACAGCATGACTTATGTAACCGAACCCAGATCTGCTGCGCAGAACTGGCTGCAGACAAGAGGATATGAAGATTATGATAAGCTGCTTGCTGGAATATCATCCGGTTACAATTTCACCCCTTCATTGTCAGCCGATCTGAGTTTGTTTTCAACATTGCATGAAGAAAAAGAGATGCGCCCTTTTGATGTTCTTAACGAATACAGATACAGTGGAGGAACAAGATTCAGGCTCTCATATTCAGAAACCTTTCCGGCGGGTTCATGGCAAATACTGGGCGGAGGAGAACTTTACACGGAGAACTATAAATACAGTTCATATGAGAATATCGGCGGACTCGGTGAAAGGGGAACAATGAAAAGTGATCACAGGGAGAAGATTTTTTATTATAACATCTTTACTCAGTTAGACCTTGACCTTTACCGGCTTAATATGTCAGCCGGTTTAAACATTAATTCAAGCAGCACAGATTATAAGGATCTTTTCAGAGAGGGGTCTCAGGATAGATCAGGAAAATACAGATATGGAAAGATAATATCTCCGCGTTTAAGCGCAAATTACCGGTTTTATAAAAGCAACTCGGTGTTCATGACTGTCAGCCACGGTTTCTCTCCGCCTTCCCTCTCAGAAACACTTACGCCTGAAGGATTCATAAACACAGATATAAAGCCCGAAAAGAGCTGGAACATTGAAGGCGGCCTGAGGGGAAATCTTTTTGAGCACAGCCTTTTTTACGATATGAATATTTACAGAATGAAGATTACTGATCTTCTTGTTGCCGAAAGGATAAGTGAAGATGCATGGGTTGGTAAAAATGCAGGTGAATCTGTGCATTGGGGAGTAGAGCTTGAGTTTCAGCTGGTCCTTTTCGACAGTGATGCAGCAACATCAGGTTCCTGGTGGCAGCCGGATAATCTGACAATAAGTCCCAATCTGACAATTAATAATTTCCGTTTTACCGATTTTATTGATCAAGGGATTGATTATTCCGGCAGTTATCTGCCGGGTATTCCCGACCGGGTTTTTAACGCAGGAATTTATGGAGCTTTGCAGGGGGGACTGTACACTGTAATAAATTTCAGAAATGTAGGGAAAATGCCAATGAATGATAAGAACAGTCTTTATTCGGATTCATATCGGCTGACCGGGATAACGGGGGGACTTAAACGTAAATTATCAGACAATTTCAAGGCTGATATCTGGATTTCCGTCCAAAATATTTTCAATGAAAAATATGCCTCAATGATACTTGTCAATGCCCCCAGTTTTAATAACAGACCTCCAAGGTATTATTATCCCGGCAATCCGGTAAATTATTCTGCAGGAATAAAAGTCAGCTACCTGTTTAACTGAAATTGCCAACTATATTATTTTTCGTAACTTAACCGTTTTAATTTTCCAAGGGAACCTGAATTTATGTTACCGGATAAATTAATTGAGAAAATAAATTTGATTTACAAGCTGTTGCCTGTTATTCTGCTGGTGGTTATTACCATACCTGCAGATTCACAGGAGCGACTTCAGCGACATGATTCCTTTAATGTTCACAGGTACAGAATTAACCTGGAGATAAATGATACATCCAATATTATTAACGGGGTAACAGGCCTTGAAATAATCCTGAAAAACCAGGTTGAAAGAATATTCCTCGACCTGGCATCAGTAAATAACGAGGGTATCGGTGTGAAAGTTGACAGTGTATTGAAAAACGGCATACTCATAGACCATGATCATAAAGATAACATCCTGACTCTTCCGGTTTATAGTTATGATACATTGGGGAACCCGGTATACAAAGTTTTCTACCGGGGAACCGTTGAAAACGGATTGATCATATCAAAAAACATGTACGGAGAAAGAACCTTTTTTGCTGAAAACTGGCCAAACCATGCCCATAAATGGTTTCCCTGCACTGACCATCCTTCTTTCAGGTCAAAGGTAGACTTTACCATAACTGCACCCGCACATTACCAGGTTATAGCCACAGGAAATCTCATAAAGAAGATAAACCTTCCGGGGAAAAGGACGGCCCACTACTGGTCCACCGACATTCCAATCCCCACTAAAGTCATGGTATTCGCTGCTGCAGGTTTTGCTGTTGAGTATCCCGGAGATATTGACGGTATACCCTGGTCTAACTGGGTATATCCCCAAAACATGGAAAATGGTTTCAGAGCTTTTTCAGGAACACCGGAAATTCTCAGGTTCTTTTCAGATATGATAGCCCCATATCCGTTCGAAAAGATTGCAAACGTGCAATCGACAACCCGCTATGGAGGTATGGAAAATGCAGGAAATATTTTCTACCATGAGAGGGCAGTTGCAGGCAACAATTCCATAGAAAAGCTAATTGTACATGAAATGGCCCATCAATGGTTTGGAAACTCACTCTCTGAAAAAGACTGGCCGCATATATGGCTCAGTGAGGGAATTGCAACCTGGCTGACGGACTGGTATGTTAAACAGATATATGACAGTGTAAAATACCAGGAAAGACTTGCCTCACATCGTGACAGGATAATTGAATACTCAAGGGAGAGCCTTGCTCCCATTGTTGATCATCACGCAGATAATTATACCGACCTGCTTAATCCGAACTCATATCAGAAAGGATCATGGGTACTGCATATGCTCAGGCGAAAGATCGGTGACGAAATGTTATTAAAGGGACTCAGGGAGTTTTATGACCGTTATAAGTCCGGTTATGCCGGCACAGATGATTTCATTGAGGTACTTGAAGAGTTAACAGGCATGGATCTGAAGCAATTTGCAGATGACTGGCTTTATTCAGCCGGTCATCCGGTATTATCATTTAAAACTCAATTCAGTAACGGCCGTCTCGCTATTGAGCTTGTTCAGATGCAGCAACATAAAATAGCCTTTACTTTTCCCCTTGATATTAGGTTTATTTTTGATGATGGAACCAGTAAGGATCATACCTTCGAAATTGTTTTCAGAAGGCATGAGTTCATAATAGAACTGCCCTCGGAACCTGTTGATATAATACTGGATCCTTATCAATGGCTCCTATTTGAATTAAACTAAGAAAAAGCTCTGTTTACTTACTTCCGATCAGTATTGTTTACATTCAGAAAACAGTTTATAGAGGAAGTACCGGGAACTCATTACATTACAAGGGTTATGGGAATGACCAGGATTATAGCAAAATAACAGCCAACCGTTTAAAAAAATAACACAAAAAGGTAACGTGTAAGCAGGGTAATGAGCAGGGTAAAAAGAAGGTTTAACCATAATCCTGCTCTCACCATCTGGGGTATTGTCATGACTCCGCTTCCATAGACAATGGCATTTGGAGGCGTCGCAACCGGGAACATAAATGCACAGCTTGCGGCAACTGCCACGGGAATTGCCAGCTGAAGAGGATCCTCACCCATTCCGATCGCAACAGAACCCATTACCGGCAGGAATGCTGCTGCAGTAGCTGAGTTACTGGCAAGATTGGTAAATATTATAACGACTCCCGTCACAATAAAAATAACAAACACAAAGGGCAGACCACTTAATCCGGTAAAATACCCGCCGATCCATTCAGCCAGTCCCGTACGTTGAATCGCGCCTGCCAGGGTTAGTCCACCGCCAAAAAGAATTAGAATGCCCCAGGGAAGCTTTGATGCTGCTTTCCACGTAAGCAGAAATTTGCCTGTTTTGAAGCTCAGGGGACTGAGAAACATAAGCAGGGCACCAAAAATAGCAATCCCGGCATCTGATATCCCGGGCAGCCAGGTTTCAATAAGCGGCCGGGTCATCCATAAGAATGCAATAAATCCGAATATGACCGCGACCATTATCTCCCCCCTGCTGAAACTGCCAAGGCCCTTTACCTCCCTGGCAATATATTCCCGGCCTCCGGGCAGGCTTTTAAAGCGCACAGGGAAGGTGATATATGTAAGGGAAACGAAAATCAAAGGCAATCCGAGCAAAACAAGCGGTATCCCGATCAGCATCCACTCCATGAACGATATTTCAACATTGTATGATTCTGCTACAAAACCTATCAGAAGAGCATTGGTCGGTGTGCCAATAACCGTCCCGAGTCCCCCGAGATTAGCAGCAAAAGCAATTGCAAGCATCAGGGCCACGGCAAAATTGTTGTACTGAATCGTGTCCTGACGGCTGTTATCAAGGCCCTTTGTAAGTTCAATAACTGACAGGGCGATGGGCAGCATCATCATTGTGGCAGCGGTATTACTGACCCACATACTCATAAATGCAGTGGATATAATAAATCCAAGAATTATACTTCTTGGTTTGGAACCTATAAAATAAATAATATTCAGGGCTATCCTCCTGTGGAGTCCCCATTCCTGCATACCTATGGCCAGGATAAATCCTCCCATAAAAAGAAAAATCATGGGATTGGCATAGGGTGTGGCTGTTGCACTTATGCCTGAGATATTGAAAACCGGGAAAAGAACCAGCGGCAGGAGAGCGGTTGCAGGAATTGGTATTACCTCTGTTGTCCACCAGACCGCCATAAGCAGCGCGATTGCTGCAGTGTACCAGCCCTCCTGGCTGAGCCCTTCGGGCGATGGACTGGCTATCATTATAACAAAGAGCAACAGTCCCCCCCCCATACCTGTAAACCTCTTTATTACTTTTGATCTGTCTGAATCAGGGCCTTCGGCTGTTCCGGTTTTCCTTGCTGTCTGGTCTTTTAAGTTTTCTGATGACATTAACTGAAAATTAATTATAAACAGTACTTTATCTGCTGACGTGAATTTCAGAGCCGGGCAACGGTCAATCCGCCGTCAACCATGAAAACCTCGCCTGATGAAAACGGGAAATGGCCAACCGCCAGCGAAAGTACAGACATTGCAATGTCATCGGGAACCCCCCAGCGGGGCTGGATACTAAGCCCCTCCCCTATAAGCTTGTCATATTTTGCAGTAACCGCAGCAGTCATGTCGGTCCGGATAACGCCAGGCCTGACTTCATAAACCGGGATATCATACCGGCCGAGCCATACTGCCCAGACTTTGCTGTGCATTGCAAATCCGGCCTTGGAAATACAGTATTCAGCCCTGCTGGGAGAGACGACTGTTGCAGAAATCGATCCGATATTTATAACAGAGCCTTCAAATGAACTATCAGCCTCTTTCTGTTCAATCATATATTTTGCAACCTGCTGAGTAAGAAAGAAAGGTCCTTTAAGGTTTATCCGCATTACCCTGTCGTAGCTCTCCTCTGTAAGTTCTACAGGGTCAAGGCGTTTAAGAGGGGCAACACCGGCATTGTTTACAAGAAGGTTAAGTCTTCCAAAATAGCTTTTAACCTGCTGAAACACTTTTTCCCTCTCTTCAGTTATGCCTATATCTCCCCGACTGTATAACACCTCGGCACCTTCAGAATTTAACTGTGAGATAACCCCAGCAACATCAGATTCGGGCCTTACCCCGTTGATGGCAATATCGAAATTATTTCCGGCAAGCTTAAGGGCAACAGCAAGACCTATGCCTCTTGATCCGCCGGTTACAAGTGCAACTTTTCTCATAGTTTTGATTTTTCCTCCAGTCCCCTAAAAAAAGTATAGTATGGTTCATCATTTATAATGCGCCATAAATAGAGTGAAAGTTCACGCATATGATAATCGCCCCACATGCTTGATTCATTGCAGGGGATCTTATAACCCGCGGGTATATGGTCCCATCCGTTAGGCCGGTGGTAAACAGAATGCAGAAGCAGTCCCTGATGCATCCTGTCCTTGCTGAGGTAGGGTTCATCAAGCAGGGTTCGGGTGACCGTCAGTCCGGCCTGCCAGTACCTCATCCCTTCATCCTCCTGTCCCTTTCCTGAAAGGTATCTTCCGAGCCTGAGCAATCCCTGGGCAGCTATGGCAGCAGCAGAACTGTCAACCGGTTCAAAATCATTGTAAGGATCTGCTTTCGCTCCTTTATAATCACCAAGATGTATAAGTCCGGGTGCACCTGTATCCCAGTATGGTATTCCGTCGAGAGAGCTGTTTTCAATGTAAAAATCAGACGTTGCCCTTGCCGCCTTCAGCATCATTGATTCAAGATACTCCCTTCCTCCGGAGGCTTCAAGCTCGCTGTCAAGGGTAATAGACAGAAATTCAAGCTGCTCGGCAAAACCGCATATTGCCCAGGCAAGTCCCCTTGTCCACGTCGAAAAAGGAGAAAACCCCTGCTGTGAATTCGGACATCGAAAATTCCCGTCATTTACATTGAATACAGCTTCATGTGCTGTTCTTCCCCTGACATCATAATAATCCCTGTTTTCACCATAGTAGACACTATACTTGGCTGTTGTCCCGATATGCACAAGCATGCGTTCTAGCAGGGAAATCCTTACATCATGTTCTGAAAAAAGTGCATGGCCAAGCTGGTGACTTACAGCGAGTGCCCGCATCGACCTTATGGTATCTACAAAAAGTGAATGAGGACCATTGAAAGAATAGACGAATCCCCCTTCGCATGCTGTCTCAGTCCATCTGGCAGCCTGTACTGCTCCGGTACATTTCAGTGCCAGATCATATAATGAAAGTTCCCAGTTGCATGAGTCAATCTTCTCTTCCACAAAAAGCCGTCTCAGGGCCCCATAGGTACTTACATTATTAAATCCGTGGTCATGCACTCCGATGTGGGTTATATGCGGAGCCATAAGGTTAATTGTCGCTTCACGCCCCATCTCCAGAAATTGCTGGTCGCCTGTTACATCGAACTGAATTATCTCTCCGCCAAACTGAAACCCCTGGGTCCATTCAGTCCATCCCCTGGTAGTATATTTCCCATCTTGCGTGAATACGGGAGATCCCTGGCTATTATCATATTCGTTGCGTAGTAGTAATATTTTATGACCGGATAGTTCCCACAGACGCTCAAGTGCCTTTTTCAGGTCGCCGGGCTTAAGATCATTCTTTATTTGCATTTCGAAAGATTAAAAAGATTTATAAAAACCATAATAATCAAATATCAGATCAATTATAATTAGATATCAAATTCAGTTCAATTGGATATCAAATCCTGATCAATTCATTCGAGATCAGGTACATCTTTCCATACCCTGTTTTGCCATGCTTCCAGAGCCAGTTCTGCAAGCTGAACTCCTTTGGCTCCCTCAAGAAGATCCCATGAAAACAGATCATCCTTAACAACATGCCTCAGAAACAGCTCCCATTGAATTCTAAAGGCATTTTCGTAAATCTCATTTGTGGGCATTTTGATCCAGTCATCATGAAATTTCAACGGATTATCAATATCGGGGTTCCATAAGGGCCTGGGAGTTGCTGAATAAGGTTGTATCCATACCTCGCGCAAACCTGCTACTGCTGAACCTTTTATCCCGTCAACCTGCATTACAAAAAGGTCGTCACGTCTTACACGAGTGGCCCAGGAGGAATTAATCTGCACCACGATACCATTCTCAAGTTCAAAAATGGCATATGCAGCGTCATCGGCTGTTGCCCTGTAAGGTTTTCCTGCTGATTCGAATCTGTTACCAATCAGGGTGGCTCCAAGACAGGTAAACGATTTAACCGGGCCGAACAGGTTATCCAGCACATAACGCCAATGACAGAACATGTCAAGAATAATTCCGCCCCCCTCCTCTTTCCGGTAGTTCCAGGACGGACGTTGGGGAGGTACTGTATCACCCTCAAAGACCCAGTAGCCGAAATCCGCCTTAACCGAAATGATTTTCCCGAAAAAACCCTGATCAATCAATCTGCGTAACTTTACCAGTCCCGGTAACCAGAGCTTGTCCTGAACCACACCGTGTTTTATTCCTGCCGCCTGTGCAAGCCTGTATAATTCTAATGAATCTGACGCATTCAGAGCTACCGGTTTTTCGCAATAAATATGTTTGCCTGAATTTATAGCCTTTTTCACGTTCTTATACCTCAGCTCGGTGGTCTGGGCATCAAAATAAACAGAATAATCACTGTTTTTAAGAAGGGAATCAAGATCAGTGGTCCATTCGCTGATTCCTGACTCTTTGCTCAGTTGCTTCAGTCTTCCAGAATTTCGGCCAACAAGAATTATATGTGGCATTATTATTTCATAATCATTGATCCTTAACCCTCCCTGATTTATAATGGGCAGCAGAGAACGAAACAGATGCTGGTTTTTACCCATCCTACCGGTTACACCATTCATGATTATACCGATAGATATGGTTTTGGTATCTTCTCTCATAGTTATATAAATAAAAAGATCGTATCAGCTAAAAAACATCTATAGTTATTCTGAAATATATACCTGCATTGAGCATGCTTTTATGCGAAATCCAGGTAAGTCCGTATGATCTTATTCAGAAACTCATCCTGATCAGTTTTCCAATATATTTCTGAAAAAATCTCGACCTCGCAAAAACCCTTAAAGCCGGCCTCCTCCATCCAACACCTTATCTGGCGCAAATCAATGCACCCCTCTCCCATCAGTCCCCTGTCAAACAGAATATCTCCTGTCGGCACTTTCCAGTCGCATATATGAAATGCAAACAGGTTATTATTATCTCCACACCGGACTATTTCCCTCTGAAGAGCCTCATCCCACCATACATGATACACATCAACGGCAACACCCAGCCAGGGCGAATTAAAATACCCGGCCATATCATTTGCCTGTTTCATGGTATTTATTGCCGACCGGATATCGGCATATACAGGATGAAGGGGCTCTATGGCAAGTTTAACCCCAAGTCTCCCGGCACTGGGGAGGATCGCCTCTATCCCTTCCCTGATCTGGTTTCTGGAGGTTTTTGGGGACTGCAGGGGATCGGAACCACAAACCAGGACAAGCAGAGGTGCCTCAAGTTCCGAAGCCTCTTCCAGAGCCGAAAGGTTGTCGGCAATCGCACGCTCTCTTTCATCTTTATCAACGGAGGGAAAAAAACCGCCTCTGCATAGAGATACCGTCTCAAGTCCCGATCTTCTGATAATTTTATATACCTGCCGGGGTTTATCTGTTTTGAACACCTCTCTCCAGACAGTGATCCCCCTTACTCCAAGAGAGGCATATTTCTCAACAGCATTCTCAATATCAAGGGGCCTGGTGGTAATTGTGTGAACACACAATCTGGCAAGGTCAGTAAAAGGTTTTACATTCATTTTACGATTCTGGAGGTAGAGTTTTCATTATACATAATGGTTTTATGGTTGTATGGTTGTATGTGCAAATTAACAGGTATTAAAAATAATTAAATTTAAGAGATTAGACAGATGTTTTTTGGTAAATTTACAATATGAAGATATTAATTACAGGAACAAGCAAGGGGCTTGGAGATGCACTAGCCAAATTTTACCTTAAAAATGGGCACACTGTTTATGGTATAAGCAGAAACAGAAACAAAAGCCTGGAAAAATACACCGGCTTCAATTTTATCTCGCAGGACCTGTCTGATTTCGAAGAAATGGAAAGCACAATTCCCGGGTTTCTCAAAAAAGCCGGAAGGCTGAACCTGGCAATTCTAAATGCAGGTGTTTTGGCAGAGATAAAAGATATGAAAGAATGCAGCCTTGCAGAAATAAAAAGAGTCATGGATATTAATGTATGGTCAAACAAAATACTAATTGATCTTCTTTTTTCAAACCTTAAATCGGTCGATCAGATTGCAGCAATATCCTCAGGAGCTTCTGTATATGGTAACCGTGGTTGGAACGCTTATTCGATATCTAAAGCTGCTCTCAATATGATGATAAAGCTATATTCGCGTGAACAACCAGGCACACATTTCTCATCTGTTGCTCCCGGACTTATTGACAGTGGAATGCAGGACTATATCTTCTCGCTACCTGAGGATCAACGATTTTCCTCCGTCAAAAAACTCAAAGAGGCCAAATTCTCAGGTCAAATGCCAAAACCCGGCGAAGCCGCGCAAATCCTGGCAACATCACTGGAAAAAATTATGAAGGCAGAAAGCGGAGCTTTTCTTGATGTCAGGGAATTGTGATGCACTAAGTGCAGATTGCTGCAAATCTAATAGATAATCTCAGGAGGCTGGCCTGTGAATAAAATTGAAAGCCTATTTTCTCTCTTCGTTATAAATAAGAACAGGAAGCTGAGTCTGAAGGGCAATCTTTTCCGATCTGCTTCCATGCAGAAGCCTGTCAATAAACCCACGGTTCTCTCTCAACAATACTATTAGATCTGCATCAATCATAAGAGCAAAGTCGTGAAGTTCTTCAACAAGAGGCTCACCCTTCTTTTCAGGGATAACCTTGAGAGAGATCATATCATAGCCCGTTTCTTTTTTAATCATGCTGGCAAAGCCCTCTCCTTTGACCTTTTCTTCAAAATCAGCATTCTCACATATATGGACAGCTGTAATGTTTGCGGGAAATCTGGAGGCAAATCCTGTAAGCATTTTTAGATTTGGAATATCCTCTTTGTGATAATCGGTGGCATAGAGAATTTCGGAAAAGGGCCTGTAGGCAATTCCTTCGGGCACTACCCAGACAGGGCACTTAATTTTTCTGATAACATTAATATTATAGGAATCATCAGATAACCATGAGTGTTCTTTGGAACCGCTCAGCATAACTGTGTCAATCCTTTTGCTGTTACAGTATTCCTCTATTATTTCAGGGGCAAAACCAATTTCGACACCATACTCGAGCAGAGGCAGATCCGGATCTGATGCATTCAACTTATCTATTTGCAATTCAAAATGATGCTTGATCTTAGTTATTTGTTTATCAATATCCCTCTGATTAACTGCAGCTGCAGCATCAAGACTTCCCGGAAGTCCCAGCGAAGATGTTGGAGGAGTAACAACATTAAGATATTTCACGGTCAGGTTCAGGTCCCTGGCTATATATGCAGCATAGGTCATGAACAACTGGGCCCTTGCAGGCGAAACAACATTGACCAGCAATTCTTTCATAATAAATAAATTAAGATTTAAACATCAATTATTCAGGATCGGTCACCAGCCCAGCTCTATAGATAACAATAGCTGTACCGTAAATATTGTCTGCTATTCAATAAGCAATAAATCAATACTTTAATATTTTTTATCATGATAATTTACTTCGAAGGATCATAAAAATGTACATTAAAAAGGACAGTTACCGGACTTAGCGTGTAAATATTCCACAAATCAGCATAAACTCTTCATTAAATCGGTTACCTGTTCCTGGTTTTCCATAATATACCTTGCATCGGTCTGTGTAAGGCCCACCTTAATGGAGTATGCATTTTCCGGAAGTGCCCGGAATAAAAGCTCATCACTCCAGCCTGCACCAATTGCCAGAATAAAATCATATTTTTTGCTTTCGAGCCAGTGTCTGGCAATATCACCCTTGTTGATTCCTGAACTGCTGATTTCAATTACCCTCCTTCCGTGGATTATTTGAATATCAATATTTGCCGTTATGCTGATAAGATGATCCATGAGCTCTTTAGCTGTAAAAGAGGATTGCATGATATCCGACTTATGGTAATCCCATCTTAATGAATATTCTTTTTCAATTATTTGTGATCCCGGCAGACGGTCTGTATATATCTCCAGAATTGGTAATAAATCCTCTTTCCAGGCTCCCGAAAGGGGCTTAAGCTGGGTCCACTCTGCTGCCCCTGCTTCCCTGATCCATGAACCATTTTCTGCAGTAAGATGTACAGGAATATTACCCAGCCATTTATCAAGATCCTCTTTGCTCCGGCTACTGATTATAACAATTTCCGAGCCGGGTTTATCAATCATATTTCTTAGAGTTTTAATGAGATCGCCTGAGGGTAGCGCAGATTCGGGATTATCAGCAAGCGGAACAAGTGTCCCGTCATAATTGGCAACTATTAGTTTTGCCAGTGCATTTCTGTAATCGCTCACAAGTTTGCCTACAGAATCATCACTTAAAAATTTCTTCGTGAAAGAACGTTCTGAGACATCCCGGATTTCAATCAGTGAGTTCACAAAATCAGAGGCCCATTTGGTAACATCATATCTTTTGAGTCTAAGCTGCATAATTTCATTTCTCCGTATCTGCTCCTGCTCCGGAATTTCAAGTGCACCCTTTAATGATTCAGCTATTTCATCAATGCTGTTGGGATTTATTATAATACTCTCGCTCAATTCTTTCGATGCGCCGGTAAATTCACTTAATATCAGGACACCCTTTTTGTCATTTCGGGAAGCAATGTATTCCTTGGCTATAAGGTTCATCCCATCACGCAAAGGAGTAAGCAGGGCTACATCGCTCATCCTGAAAACCGATACCAGTGTTTCATGGGGCAATGAGGTGTACTGATAAATCACCGGTATCCATTTTAGATTACCATATTCCCCGTTAATCTGTCCCACCATCTCGTCAATCCTGCTTTTTATTTCCTGATAAGAGTCTACTCCGGTGCGGGAAGGGACGACTATCATATTCATGCTGACTTTACCATGCCAGCGTGGATTTTTACGCAGAAACAATTCAAAACCCTCCAGACGGTTAATAATACCTTTTGAATAATCAAGCCGGTCGACCGAAAGGACTTTTTTTACCTTATCACCGGGAGACTGATCAGTATATGGATTCCGGGTTATCATCCTGTTGAATTTATCATAATCCACTCCCATTGGAAAAGTATCAACTTTCACAACCCTGCCTGGCAAGTCTATTCGCCCCATACGATGCTCAATTCCCAGTATACGGATCACACACCTGAGAAAATATTGTGAGTAATCATGAGTATGAAATCCAATCAGATCAGCGCCAAGAAGCCCGTTCAATATTCCGCGGCGACTCTCATCCGGGAGTAGTCTGAATATCTCATACACAGGAAAGGGAATATGAAGAAAAAAACCGACAGGGTTTGACACCTTTTCTCTCAATAACTGCGGCAAAAGCATAAGATGATAATCATGTATCCATATGATATCGTCAGGTCTGATTACTTTTAACATCTCATCCCTGAATATCTCGTTCACCTTTTT
>SLKJ01000053.1 GCA_007134675.1 Bacteroidales bacterium | reverse complement strand
GGAGATTTGTTTGAATTACCGTTCGAGCGCAAGGCACCCGGAGTGATTTACAGGCAGCCGGTATCGGAGCCCTTGCAGACCGGCATAAAGGCAATTGATTCAATGATCCCGATAGGCCGGGGACAAAGGGAGCTGATAATAGGTGACAGGCAAACAGGTAAAACTGCAATAGCAATTGATGCCATAATTAATCAGAAATCATTTTATGATAAAGGAGATCCCGTTTACTGTATTTATGTAGCTGTTGGGCAGAAAGGCTCAACAATAGCACAGATAGCCAGGGTGCTTGAAGAAAAGGGTGCAATGAAATATACGGTTATTGTGGCCGCTACAGCCTCAGACCCTGCAGCCCTGCAGTTTTATGCCCCGTTTGCAGGTGCAGCCATCGGGGAGTTCTTTAGAGATACGGGAAGATCGGCCCTGATTGTTTATGACGATCTCTCTAAACAGGCAGTTTCATACCGTGAAGTTTCCCTTCTTCTCAGAAGACCCCCGGGACGGGAAGCCTACCCGGGTGATGTCTTCTATCTGCACTCGCGCTTGCTTGAGAGGGCCGCCAAAATTATCCAGTCTGACGAAATAGCTGCCCAGATGAACGATCTCCCTGAAGTCCTTAAACCCCATGTTAAGGGTGGAGGGTCGCTCACGGCCCTTCCCGTTATTGAGACACAGGCAGGTGATGTTTCAGCCTACATTCCGACAAATGTTATCTCCATAACTGACGGACAAATATTTCTGGACAGCAACCTTTTCAATGCTGGCATAAGGCCGGCAATCAATGTAGGTATTTCGGTTTCCAGAGTGGGAGGGAAAGCCCAGATCAACTCAATGAAAAAAGTGGCAGGGACCCTGAAACTTGACCAGGCACAATATCGCGAGCTGGAAGCATTTTCAAAGTTCGGCTCTGATCTCGACGCAGCCACGATGGCAGTACTTAACAAAGGATCCAGGAATGTTGAGATACTTAAACAGAATCAGTATTCACCCATGACTGTCGAAAAACAGATAGCGATCATCTACTGCGGGACAAAAGGCTTGCTTAATGATGTGCCACTTGAAAAAATCGGAAACTTTGAATCAGATTTCCTGGAACAGATAGAAAGCACAATCCCCCAGGTACTGGAAGAACTTAAGCAGGGGCAGTGGAGTGAGGAGCTGGAAACTAAACTGGGACAAGCTGCTGTTGAGGTAACCGAAAGATATGTGATAAAAAAACCGATGGATTAATACGGCACAGGATATATAAGAGATGGCAAACCTCAAAGAAATAAGGACAAGGATTGAATCTGTAAGCTCAACCAAGCAGATTACCAATGCCATGAAAATGGTCTCTGCGGCAAAGCTCAGAAAAGCACAGGATGCCATAATTCAGATGCGGCCCTACGCCTGGAAGCTCCATGAAATACTTGAACATTGCCAGATGTGCATGCCCAACAAGGAGACCCCCTATTACTCACACAGGAAACTGAAAAAGGTACTGATTGTTATTATTGGATCGAACAGGGGGCTGTGCGGGGCTTTTAACATCAATGTGGCCAAAAAGGCGATTGATCTGAAAAACAAGAAATTCAGAAAATTGTCAGCAAAAAAAATGGTGGACATTTACTGTATAGGGAAAAAAGCTGAGGACTACCTTAAGGCCAAAGGATACTCAATAGCACAAACCAGGCACGATTTGCTGGATGAACTATCATTTGAATATACAATTCCTTTTATACAATCTTTACTGGATAGTTTTACCGGCGGCAATTACGACCGGATTGAAATTGTCTATAACCAGTTTAAGAATGCCGCCGTACAGATCGTCACCCGTGAAACATTCCTTCCAATAAGTCTCCCCGAAGAGTTCTGCACCCCCGAAGAGATGGACCTGGCAAAGCATACTTATATCATTGAACCTTCCGGGGATTTTCTCGTTGGCCGTCTTATGCCCAAGGTGCTCAAGACAGAGTTCTATAAAGCCCTGCTTGAATCGGCTGCCTCGGAGTTCGGCGCCAGAATGACTTCCATGCACAAGGCAACCGACAATGCTGAACAGCTGATAAAGGAACTGCGAACACAATACAACAAAGCCCGCCAGGGGAGCATTACAAACGAGATAATCGAAATTGTAGGTGGCGCAGAGGCCCTGAAAAAATAATTGCCTTAATAATTTTTAGTCGAAACGTTCAATTATGCTTTCAGTAACATTCACAATATGGTCGCCCATTCTCTCGCAATGAGAGATGATATCATTATAGATTGCCCCTGCTTCGTATTTGTAGTCCTTCTCCTTCAACTTTTTGATATGCTCCTTCTTTAGTTTGTTTCGAAACTTGTTTATCCTGTATTCCATCTCAATGGCACCATCAACCTTAACGTTAGGATAATCGTCATCCAGATTTTCAATCATTATTTCCTCTGCCTTCTCTACAAGATCAAACATTTTGTTTACATTGTCACGCATTTCCTGTGTGAACACTATCTTTTTCTGCTTTTTGCGTAATATTGACCTGGCTACATTCTGACATGAGTCACCAATGCTTTCAATATTGTCTATCAGCTTCAGCATAGTCTGAAGGCGCTGTGAGCCCTGGGGACTGAGATGGCCGCCAGAAACCTTTGTAAGGTAGGTTGCTATCTCAACCTCCATCCTGTCACTGATCTCCTCATATTTTTCCACCTTGTTGAAGAAAAACTCAATGTCTGCCTCCTTTTTCGCATTAAACAGCGACCTTGCGTAAACTGTCATCTTTTTGGTCCGTTTTGCATAGACCGATATCTCTTTCTTGGCCTGAAAAAGTGAGAGCTCGGCAGTTGACAATATCCCGGTGTTAATATACTTTAATCTGAATTCCTCTTCATCAATATCTTTCATAGGCACCAGCCTGGAAACCAGTCTTGCAATAAGAGGAGCAAACCCGATAAGCAAAAGGGCATTCGTAACATTGAACATTGTATGAAATACTGCAAGGGCCACAGGAATACCATGGGGCTCCTCAAAAGGTGAAAGAAGGCCTGCCCTTACAAGAAAAAAGTCAATCTCACTGAGAACAAAATTTAAAACGAAAATGATCCATAATACACCAACCAGGTTAAAAATCAGATGAGCACGGGCAGTTCTTTTGGCTGATACGTTTGCAATCATTGCAGCAATATTTGCCGTTATAGTGGTACCGATATTTTCACCGAGTACCATTGCTGCAGCCATATCAAAAGGGATCCATCCATTATTGCACATAACCAGCGTGAGGGCCATGGTAGCACTTGAGGACTGGAGGATAAAGGTCAGGAGGGTGCCAATGGCCAGGAACAATAATACTGACCAAATGCCCATATTGGTGTATGAGGCGAGAAAACTCAGAATTTCAGGGTGTTCCTGAATATCAGGCAGAGACTCTTTCAAAAATTCCAGTCCCAGAAAAATCATGGCAAACCCGATAGCAACCTCAGCCATTGATCTTCTCTTTTTCGATTTAGAGAACATGAAAGGCAGGCTGATGCCAATAACCGGAAGAGAAATGTAACTAATACTGAATTTAAAGCCAAGAAGAGAAATGAGCCAGGCTGTTACCGTTGTGCCTATGTTGGCACCCATAACCACCCCTATTGCCTGAATAAGGTTAATCAGCCCTGCATTTACAAAGCTGACAAGCATGACGGTTGTGGCTGTGGAGGACTGGACGAGGACAGTTATCATGAAACCTGTAAAAATTCCCTTAACCCGGTTAGAAGTCATGGCCGCAAGGATACCTCTTAGCTTATCTCCGGCTACTTTCTGCAGGGCTTCACTCATGTACTTCATCCCGAAAAGGAAAAAGCCAAGAGACCCAAGCAGAGCAAGAAAATCTATAAAGGTATACTGCATTTTCGTCCTAAGTTGCAGCCCAAAAATAAAATAATATTAACTAATTTAAAAAAATATCGGGGGCAATTGTGTTTTGGCTTCTTAATTAATTGATTATGCAATCATTACACATATCTATAATAAACTTAAATCCCTTGGAAATGATAGTCAGCATTATTACTTTTACCGGGATTTTTTTCAGGATTTACGGATATGTTCACCATTATTGCAGGAGTTATTCTCCGTTACAGGGTTCTTCTTGTTATTACTTTAACAGTCGCTACAGTCTTCATGGGATATTTTGCCCGGGAGGTCACCCTCTCCTATGAGCATGCCCCCCTTCTGCCTGAAAAGGATTCTGCACTTATTGAATTCAGAAAGTACAGTGAAATTTTCGGCCAGGATGGAAATATTGTTGTCATCGGAATCAGGAATGATGATTTTTTTGAGCCCGGGATGCTGGGGGACTGGATTGGGATGAAGAAATCAATCAATTCAATTGACGGGGTTAAAAACGCCGTATCAATGGCAAATGCATTTAATCTTATCAGGAAAACTGAGGAAAGATCCTTTAAGATAATGCCCCTTACCGGTGAAGTTCCGCTATCTGAGGCTGAAGCAGACAGCATTAAACAGGTTGCTCTCTCACTCCCTTTTTACCGGGACCTCCTTTATAATGAAGAGTCGGGGACTTTCCTCATACTGGTCACCCTGGAAAGAGAAGTTCTTGCCAGTAGCGACAGGAACAGACTGATCGATGAAATAGAAAAACTGAGCAGCGAATATGCTGCAGCACATAACCTTGCAGTGCATTATAGCGGACTACCTTATATTCGTATAAAAACCGCCGAGAAGATTGAGGGTGAGCTTTATATGTTCATTCTACTTGCATTGCTCATTACCGGCACAATTATGTTCCTGTTTTTCAGGTCATTCAGAGTTGTATTCTTCTCTCTCATGGTAGTTGGAACAGGGGTTGTCTGGGCGCTGGGATCAATAGTCCTGCTGGGATATGAGATCACGCTGCTTACCGCGATGATACCACCTCTTCTTATTGTGATCGGCATCCCAAACTCGGTTTTCCTTCTTAATAAATTTCACAACGAATACCGTAACCACGGCAACAAGATAAAAGCGCTGCAGCGGGTAATCCAGAAGATAGGGGCCGCCACGTTCCTTACCAACCTTACAACATCGGCGGGATTTGCAACCTTTACCCTTACAAGTACAAGGATACTGCAGGAATTCGGGATCATTGCCTCCCTAAATATCATGGTCATCTACATGCTATCTCTTCTGCTGATCCCGATTATCTTCAGTTTCATGCCTGCACCCCGCAAAAGACATATAAGCCATTTAGATAACACCGTGGTGAGAAAAGTTATCCGGTTATTTGAATACCTTGCCGTTAAACACAGGACGAGAACCTATCCCGCAGCCCTGCTTCTGGTTATTCTGGCGATTATCGGAATAACCAGGATAAAAAGCACAGGCTATGTTGTTGACGACCTGCCAAAAAATGATCCGGTTTATACTGACCTGCTGTTTTTTGAGGAACATTTCCGGGGATTGATCCCGCTTGAAATAAGCATTGATGCAGGGCGCCCGGGAGCAGCCCTTACACAATCAACACTGCAGAATATTGACAGGCTGCAGTCAGAACTGGAAAAGTATCCTGAGCTCTCCAGGCCACTTTCAATTGCAGAGGCCTTTAAATTTGCACGGCAGTCCTTCTTCAACGGATCCCCGGAACATTACAGACTTCCCGGCAACACTGAGAGGAACTTTATTCTGACCTATATGGGTGGCCTTACTGGCGAGAACGAGATAGCAGGATCATTCTTAGATCAGGACAGGAGGTTCACCAGGATAAGCTATAAAGTTGCTGATGTGGGAACAGAAAGGATTGGTCTGCTTGAAGAACAGATAAGACAAGAAATTGACAGCATTTTTCCTGACGAACGTTACGATGTTGTGATAACCGGGGCAAGCATTATCTCTTTCAGGGGCAACAGGTACCTTATCAGAAGCCTTTTCACCAGTCTCTTCATAGCAGTTTTATTTATATCATTATTCATGTCCTGGATGTTCTCGTCAGCGAGGATGATGCTGATATCACTTATACCCAACCTTATACCACTACTTATAACAGCTGCCTTTATGGGCTATTTCGGAATACCAATCAAACCCTCAACAGTTCTTGTATTCAGTATAGCTTTCGGCATCTCGGTCGATAACACCATACACTTTCTTGCCAAATACCGGCAGGAACTTAAAGTAACGGGGCTTGACATAAAAAGATCGGTGATCAATGCCATAAGAGAGGCCGGAGTAAGTATGCTTTACACTTCCATAGTGCTTTTTTTCGGGTTCGGGATCTTTGCCCTTTCAGGTTTTGGGGGAACAAAGGCTCTGGGGGTATTGATTTCTTTTACACTCCTGATTGCAGTAACATCAAATTTAATTTTACTACCTTCGATGTTGTTAAGCCTTGAGAGAATAATAATAAAAAGGAACTTCAAAGAACCTCTGATGAAGATATACAACAAAGAGGATGAAAAGATGGAATCTATGGATCAGGGCAATGAATCTGATTTGCATGGCAGAAAAAAGGGTGTTGAAACATTCATTGGCTGAACAAACCCCGGGATAGGGTAAACGGACGGTAAAAAAATAAAATGAAACCCCCATCAGACTAAGTCAGACAAAATAATATTCGCATGACCCGTCCATGACAATATTTTCAATATTTTGACCAGAGAACAATGATTTAATGTAAATATTTTCTTATGAAATGATTAATATAGAAAAACTGCGAGCCTTAATTGCCCGGGAAATAGAAAAAATGAATTTCAACTCCCGGCACCCTCAGGAACTCTACATGCCGGTCGACTATATAATGTCAATGGGAGGGAAAAGGCTCAGGCCGGTACTTTGCCTTATGGCCTGCAGGCTTTTTACTGACGACATCTTTGATTGCCTGAGGCCTGCAGTGGCAATTGAATTGTTTCATAACTTTACTTTGCTGCATGATGACATTATGGACAAAGCTGACATGAGGCGAGGGAGACCTACAGTGCATAAGAAATGGGGTGAAAATACCGCTATTATCTCAGGCGATGTAATGGTGGTTCTCTCCTTTGATCTTATCTCTTCTGCAAAACCCGATATCCTGCCAAGGCTGCTTTCAGTTTTTAACCGAACAGCTGTTGAGGTGTGCGAAGGCCAGCAGATGGACATGAATTTTGAGACCATTTCACGAGTTGATGAGAATTCCTATCTTGAGATGATAAAGTTAAAGACATCAGTACTTATTGCAGCATCTATGGAGATAGGCGCAATAGCCGCCGGTGCGTCAACAAAAGATTCAGGTTTGATGTATGAATCGGGACTTAATCTGGGACTGGCTTTTCAGTTGCAGGATGATGTTATGGATCTCTATGGAGATCAGGATAAATTCGGCAAAAAGCCCGGTGGAGACATCCTTATGAATAAAAAGACTATTTTACTGATCAAAGCATTTGAAACGGCTGATGAAAAGACCGCAAATAAGATTACTGACATCATGGAAAAAGAACAGGACCCCGAAACCAAGATCAGTGAAATAAAAAATATATTTGACCAGCTGGATGTAAAGGAAGCAGCTGACAGGATGACCAATGATTATTTTCAGGAAGCACTCAGAAAACTTAATGGTGCCAGCTGTAACCCGGAAAGAAAAAAAGAGTTTGGAGAGTTCATTGAAACTGTCATGAACAGGAAATCCTGATCACTAAAAGTATACCTGTGATCTAATAATTTATATGGATACTGTACTGTAACCAAATGGACTGACCGTCCGTATATTTTAATCTGATTATTTTTATTTATAGTTTCTGATATGTTTTAAAAAAGCTTTAAGTTAGCGTTTATTTAATCATCAATTGTACTGACACAAAACTACATTTATCATGCCCGAAAACACAGGAGAAATCATCCAGGTTATAGGCCCGGTGGTTGATATAAGTTTCGGTTCAAAAGGAACTAAACTCCCCAATATACATGATGCACTTGAAATACGCCACGATGATGGCCAGATCCTCATTGTTGAATGCCAGCAGCACATTGGAGAGAATACAGTAAGGGCGATAGCTATGGACTCAACGGACGGTTTAAGGCGCGGTATCAGAGTTAAAAACCTTGGCAGGCCGATCAGCATGCCTTCGGGCGACCAGATACGGGGCAGGCTCCTTAACGTCGTTGGAGCTCCTATTGACGGATTGCAGAAAGTTGATCAGAAAGGGGGATATCCCGTGCACAGCAAGCCCCCTGCCTTTGAAAGCCTGTCCACTGAAACTGAGGTGTTGTTTACAGGAATAAAAGTGATCGATCTGCTCGAGCCCTATTCAAAGGGAGGCAAGATCGGGCTTTTCGGTGGTGCCGGAGTAGGAAAGACAGTCATTATAATGGAACTGATCAATAATATTGCCAAAAAATACTCCGGACTATCTGTTTTTGCCGGTGTTGGAGAAAGAACCCGTGAAGGTAACGATCTTCTGAGAGAAATGATAGAATCTGGCGTTATCCGTTATGGAGATGATTTCAAAAAAAGCATGGAAGCAGGCAGCTGGGACCTGAGCAAGGTGGATCTTAAGGAACTTGCCAAATCTCAGGCCACCCTGATATTCGGACAGATGAATGAACCTCCTGGTGCCCGTTCCACAGTTGCCCTCTCCGGACTATCTGTTGCAGAAGCATTCAGAGATGGTGATGACACCAGCGGGGGAAGGGATATTCTCTTCTTTGTAGACAATATATTCAGGTTTACCCAGGCAGGTTCTGAAGTTTCGGCACTGCTAGGCAGAATGCCTTCGGCTGTGGGTTACCAACCTACACTTGCCAGTGAGATGGGTATGATGCAAGAGCGGATCACTTCGACAAAAAGAGGCTCTATAACTTCAGTACAGGCTATTTATGTTCCTGCCGATGACCTTACAGACCCGGCACCGGCAACTACCTTTTCACACCTGGATGCAACAACGGTACTCAGCAGAAAAATATCGGAACTTGGAATCTATCCGGCAGTCGACCCGCTTGATTCCACCTCCCGTATCCTCACACCTGAGATTGTTGGTGAAAAGCATTACAAAACGGCTCAGCGGGTTAAGGAACTTTTGCAACGATACAAAGAGTTGCAGGATATCATT
Source organism: Bacteroidales bacterium (assembly GCA_007134675.1). Taxonomy (GTDB): domain Bacteria; phylum Bacteroidota; class Bacteroidia; order Bacteroidales; family PUMT01; genus PXAP01. Next base: position 13,377 of record SLKJ01000053.1, on the reverse strand, counting down.
GCAATACTTGGTATGGATGAGCTTTCTGAAGAGGACAAGCTTGTTGTTCACAGGGCAAGGAGAGTTCAGCGATTCCTTTCACAGCCGTTCCATGTTGCGGAGCAATTTACCGGCCTTGCCGGTTCGCTTGTATCAATTGAAGACAATATAAAGGGGTTCAATATGATAATGGAAGGAAGGGTTGATGAATACCCGGAGGCTGCTTTTAACATGGTCGGAACCATAGAAGACGCTATTGAAAAAGGAAACCGGCTGCTGGCCGAAGCTAAAAAATAAAATAACAGCCCATGCATCTTGAGATCCTTACACCAGATAAAACAGTGTTCTCCGGGAACATTAACTCCGTAACGGTGCCTGGGACTAAAGGGCCGTTCACAATACTTAAGAACCACGCCTCTGTCATCTCTACCCTTGAAAGTGGGGAGCTGAGCCTGCTGACAACCAATGGTATTGATATGCTTTACGAAATCAGTGAAGGGATGATAGAAGTAAATCAAAACAGGATAATGGTGCTGGCTGAAAAAATAAGACCTGCTGAATTGTGAGGAGCAAAACCATATTGTTTTATTTTCTGTTGCCTTTTATCTTCTGTACCACCGGTGCACAGTCAATGCTGAGATTTCTGGCTGATGACGGGCTTGAGGTAGTTGCAGATAAATATTTTGTCAGCGATACGCTTCCCTGGATTATTATGTTCCATCAGGCTGGATCCAGCCGTGGTGAATTCAGAGAGATTTCACCAAAGCTTATAATGCTGGGATATAACGGGCTTGCTGTTGATCTGCGGTTTGGCAGGGAGATCAATTTTGTAGGCAATCAGACAGCCCTTACTGCACAAACGGATGACTATCCCAGGAATATGAAGGATGCCTTAATAGACATGCAGGCAGCTGTTGATTGGGTAACCGGGCGAAGTGACAGGCCAGTTGTTCTTTTTGGCAGCTCTTTTTCTGCCTCTCTGGCCATGATACTCGCCATCGCAAACCCTGCGGCAGGGGCGGTAATAGCATTCAGTCCGGGAGAATTCTTCGGACAGCCTGATTCGGTGCAGAAAGCAGTAAGCAATCTTGAGGTACCTGTCTTTCTTGCATCAACAATCAGAGAACGTCCCTATGTTGAAAAATTAAGTTCAGGTATCGCCGATGAGTATAAATCACTTTTCACACCCGCTGAAACTTCCGGCACCCATGGAGCAAAAACTCTGTGGGAATCTGAAGAATCAAGCCGGGAATACTGGCTCGGACTGCTTATGTTCTTCAGGCATTTAAGTGAACTGCAGAAAAAAAAATAGTGACCGATGACAGGAAATAAAATAATTGAGAACCCTGTTGATATGCCGGTAAAATTCCTGATAGTGCGGCTGAGTTCTATAGGCGACATAATTCTTACCACTCCTGTCATCAGGTGTCTCAAACAACAGGTTGACGGGGCAGAGATCCATTTCCTCACTAAAAAGAGGTATGTTCCGGTAATCAGCGCCAACCCTTATATTGACAGGATATATGAGTTTGATGGACTCAGAAAGACATTACGCACCCTTAAAAAGGAAAATTTCCATTACTTAATTGACCTGCACAATAACATACGCTCGGCAATAATAAAATCGCAGATGCCTGCCATTTCATTCTCATTTAACAAACTGAACATAGAAAAATGGCTGCTCACAACCTTTGGAATAGATATACTGCCTCGCGTGCATTTAGTGGACCGCTATCTTGAAACAGTAAAACTTTTTGATGTTACCAATGATAGTCGGGGGCTCGATTATTTTATTCCTCCGGAAGATGAACTAAATCTCTCTGATTTTCCCAAACCCTTCTGCGATGAATATGTGGTTTTTTCAATAGGGGCAAATCACGCCACCAAGCGTCTTCCAGGCGAAATGATTATAAGCCTGTGCAAAGAAATGAAGCTGCCTGTTATTCTTGCAGGGGGCAATGATGTATCTGAAGTTGCACAGGCAGTAACTGATGCCTGCGGGAAGATGGTCATGAACTGTTGCGGCAAGTTTAATATCAACCAGTCCGCCTCCCTTATCAGACAGGCAAATCTGGTGATCAGTCATGATACAGGGCTAATGCATATTGCTGCCGCTTTTAAAAAGAGGATCATCTCTATCTGGGGAAACACCACCCCCCGGTTTGGAATGTCTCCCTACCTGGCACATCATGAATCAGCAATATTCGAGGTAGGAGGGCTCCGCTGCAGACCCTGTGCCAAGATTGGCTACCGGAAGTGCCCGAAAAAGCATTTCCGCTGTATGAAAGATCAGAATATTAAAGAGATTGCTGAATATGCCTGCAAACTATTCTTCAGGCAATAATTTCTAAAAAATATTCAGGTTGACACCGAAATTAAAAAGGAAAGAGGTCCTATCCCTTTCGGGGAGATGAGCAAAACCTCCGCTCATGCTGAAAGGGAAGACCATCCGGAGTAAATGGAAATTGGCTGTCAATGCACACCCAAACGAAAAAAGGTTCTCTTCCTGCCATTCCCTCCTGTTGGTCTGTGGATCTTCAACCCGGAGCCGGTTATCCCCAAAATCAGCAAATAACAAGGCGTGCACCCGTTTGATATACAGGATACCCGGTATGGCAAAGTCAGGATAGGCAAGGGGAAATGAATATGTGCTACTGAAAACCCGGAGATGTTCGCTCTTTTCTCGCTGGTAACCCCTGGGAAAACTTACAAGGCTGCCATAATAGTATTTCATAGGATCCTGACTCTGCAGGGCTGCTTCAAATCGCAGACTGTGATGGGGTAACAGTCCTGGCGCATACATGGTCAGCTCCACAGCATTTATCACTCCCAGGTTCTCCGTTTCAAATGGAGCGCTACGCCGGCGCCACCTGAAAACCTGTCCCCATCGGGGTGCAAGATCGCGGACGCTGCTTTTCTGATACCTAGCAGCAAGAATACCCTTCTCAATTATTGTCATGCCTCTTTTGTAATTGTCATCACTATCATAGTGATAAAGCGAGTTATTGTAGCTGATACGCAAGCGAGGCTCAAACCGGGCAATCCATCGACCGTCAGATAGATTCAGCGGCAGGTAAACAAGTCCCCTGATGTTAAGCAGACCGTAATTACCGTTATCAGACGGACCTATAGTATCGCGACCCTGGAAAACCCCTGGCCGGTCGCCGTAATCAAATCCGGCTTCCATCACAGGATACCATCCTTTCCAGATAAAACTGCCATGGGCGATATGCCTGCCTTCTCTGAACGAATAGCCAAGAAGAGTATTTGCAGTGTTGAGAAGGTTCTGCGAAAGCAGGGTCACACCGGGATAAACAGGCTGCTGTTCAATATTTAATTCGCTGTAATCATAATAAAAAGGGGCACGGCTGTGGAATCTGAAAAGATTCAACCCTTTCCTGTAACGTTCAGCCTGCCATTGAGTGGTATCGTATGACCCTGCACCCATAATCCCCTTTTCATCCAGAGCAAGTTTTTGGATCATCTTATCATGGGAAAATGACCGGCCGTCATAAGGTTTGATCAGATCACCGTCAAATGGGGCGACAGCCAGATCGAATCCTTTTGCAGTATAGTCTGACCAGGCCAGCAAGCCTCCTGATGACGAAATGCTCCCATCAAAAGCCCCAAACGTTGATCCGGTGATCATGTAGAGTGAGCCATCCTCCCTGTCGATTGCAAAAAGATTGTCAATCCCCGCCATATCTGAACTAAAGCATACCATTTGGCCACAGGGGAAAAGACCGGAGATATTCACAAAATCCGGTTCAACTATCCCAATCCATTCTCCAGTATCAAGGTCAAGCGAAATTATGGATGTGCCACTGCAGCCGACCGAAGTCATAAAAATTTCACCCCCGTCAGGATGAAACACAGGCAGCTGAAGGCTCTGGTCGACGGGACCGGGGAAACGCGAGACCACCTCGCCGGTAACCGAGTTGACAAGCAGTATGGATTGCCTGTTTTCCATGTCCACCTCAATAACAGCCAGGAAAAGACCATCAGGTGCAAATGCGGGAGAGAAATACCTGGTCTGGTGACTGATGCGTCTTTCTCTTCCGGTATCCATGTCATAGACCTTTAAAACTGAATACTGGCGAAGGCCCCACCTTATATCGGACCTGTACTCCGACCAGGCGATACGCCGGCCCGACATTGTAAAGGAAGGGGATGAGAGTGTTCCCGGAAAGCGCAGGCTCTCTTCATTACCCTTCATATCGACCCTTACAAATTCATCTGTCTGCGCTATTCCCGATTTTACTGCAATAACGGCAGAATCACCTTCCCAGACAGGATAGTTGTAACTTTGATAAAGACCGTTGCTGCGAACATTAAGAGTCCTCCCACCCCGGATTATTCCGGCATGGCTGTCGTGATACCGGTCATTGCTACCCGGGGTTGTTTTCTGCTGACCTGAGCCATCAGGGTAAACATGACCCCGGTTTGTGTGATACCGGTCCGTGTTACGCGGATTTGCCGGATCCGGGCTTTCATAAACAGCGGCAAGGGAATCCCATTCTTCTCTTATCCCTTTCATAACAGTTTGATGAAGGTCGGTCAGATTCTGCCCGGTCTCCCTTTTGAGCGAGCTGGCTAAAGGGGCAGGATGAACCGGCCACCTGCCAATAAAGTCAAGTGTATTATCCCATACAATAGTTCCGTAATCCCTTCTGAGTGCTGACACCATCTGGTAACCGTACTGATAATGGTTTGGCACAAAATCCCTGTATGATCCGAACAGAAATTTATCATAGCTGTATATACCTGAATCGCTGAGCAGGAGTGTCCGCAGGGGCATTTCAAACCTGGCCATCCTTCCCCTGCCAGCCCGGGTCAGGAGTGTCTCCGTTGTTACCGCATCACCCTCAATTAACCAAAGCGGCATTCGCCCCACTGCGATGCCTGTAGCCTGCTCTCCCAGCAGAAACCCCAATAGAGAGGTTAAACCCTGATCAAGCTTGTCGACCTGAACCACATGCCTCTGCTCATGAACTGCCAGGTGTTTAAGCCAGTCCACTCCCCTTGCCGACTGGGGAGGAACAGGATAAATCTCCATCCTTTTTGGGGCCCATACAACCATTCCGTTGGACCTTGCATTGTGGTTATGTATAACAACGGGTATGCTTCCAGGCTGATGACTCAGGGTATGACCTGTAAGTGACCGTGATTCTTCAAGAAGAGCGGCCATCCTCCCTGCCCTGGATTCGAAGGATGCCGGAAAGATAAGCCGGAAATTTCCGGTATTGATCTGTTTCCACTTTACGGAGGCCGGCGCCTGACCTGTTTCGTAGAACTGGGCATTCACCACCGTAGCTGTCATAAAAAATAAAAAAATCAGACTGGAAGTATACCAGAAAAAACTCCTGTAGAACATACCCATTTTCAGCCCCCTGCCTTTTTCACCCTGTAATTCATGCCGGACAATATTTCTATAACCTTATCCTGGAAATCGCCCTGAATAAGTATTTCCCCCTCTTTGGCTGCCCCACCTGTGCCAAGTCTGCTTTTTAGAATTTTCCCAAGGTCGGAAAGGTCACTTTCCCGGCCGACAAATCCGGTGATAAGGGTAACAACCTTCCCTTTCCTCTGTTTCCTGTCAAGCCAAACTTTCAAATCCTGCTGCCGGGGGGGCAGTGTATCGTCCTCCCGGGGTTTTTCGTTCTGATATTTGAAGCCGGGATCAGTTGAATATACGATTCCGGTGCGCCTGTTTTTTCCTTTTTTAGCCATGGTTCAAGAATGACTGGATTAATACCGCTCCCAAAGCAAAAATAATTAAAACAGTTTGGTTTTCAATGACCATTTGAACTGAACCCTGATAAATAAAACTGGCCCCCTGCATGGAGTTCCACCGGGTTATAATTTCAGCAAATAGCAGTCTTTCAAAAAACAATTTTTAATTATTAAATTAAATGTTAATTTTACTGGAGTAACCCATTAAATTGTTAATCTCATGGATATAAAAGAAGAATTTGAATCAAGAGTAAAAAAACTTGAGTAGGCCTGATTGACTAATATTGTCAGTGTGCCTCGAGCCAGTTGGATCCGGTGCCTGTATCGACGGTAAGGGGTACCGAAAGGCTTCCGACCGACTGCATGGCATCAACCACAATCTTTTTTACCTCTTCAAGCTCAGGCCTGTAAACATCAAAAACCAGTTCGTCGTGAACCTGCAGAATCATCCGTGTCTTCAGCTTTCCTTTTTCCAGATCATCATGGATCCTGACCATGGCAAGCTTTATAATGTCGGCAGCCGATCCCTGTATCGGGGCATTTATGGCATTTCTCTCGGCATTGCCGCGGACAAGGGAGTTCCTTGAGTTGATATCCGGAAGATACCGTTTCCTTCCTCTTATTGTCTCAACATATCCTTTTTCACTTGCTTCCCTGATACATTTATCCATGTATTCCCTGACATAGGGATAAGACCTGAAATAACCCTCTATAAGCTGTTTTGCCTCATCCCTGGGTATACTTAGCCTCTGCGATAACCCAAAAGCTGAAATGCCGTAAATGATGCCGAAATTGGCCGTTTTTGCGCGTGCACGCATCTCCCTTGTCACCTCATCCTTCCCAACGGAAAAGATCTTCGAGGCTGTGGTACCATGTATATCCTCCTTTTTGCTGAAAGCTTCGATCATACCTTTATCACCGCTCATGTGGGCCATCAGCCTCAGCTCTATTTGAGAATAGTCGGCGGCCAGAAGAACATGCTCTTCGTCGCGCGGTATAAAAGCCTTCCTGATCTCCCTGCCGCGCTCTTCACGGATCGGGATGTTCTGGAGGTTAGGATTGGTCGAGCTGAGCCGGCCGGTTGAAGTGACCGCCTGATTAAAGGAGGTGTGAATCCGCCCGGTACGCTGGTTTATAAGTTTAGGTAAAGCATCCACATAGGTTGACAACAACTTCTTCAGTCCCCTGTACTCCAATATCTTAGGTATTATGGGATGTTTATCCCGCATTTTGTCAAGAACCTCTTCATTGGTGGAGTACTGCTTTGTTTTTGTCCTTTTGGCCTTGTCTACTATTTTCATCCTCTGAAAGAGCACCTCACCAAGCTGTTTGGGAGAAGAGAGGTTGAATTCCGTTCCGGCAAGGTCATAAACTTCTTTTTCAATCTGCTGAAGCTCCCGTGTCAGTTCACCGGAAATGCTCTTCAGCGAATCGGTGTTCAATGCAACCCCTGCCTCCTCCATGGCGGCCAGCACCATCAGCAAAGGCATCTCCAGTTCGGATGCCAGTTGGCCCAGCCCGGCCTCCTGAATCTCTTTTTCCAGGATCTCCTTCAGCTGCCAGGTTATGTCAGCATCCTCGGCAGCATATTCCTTAATGGTTTCCAGGTCAACCGAACGCATACTCCGCTGACCCTTCCCCCTTTTACCTATCAGGTCCTCTATTGATACAGGCGAATAGTCAAGGTACACCTCTGCAAGGAAATTCATGTTATGCCTCAGCTCAGGCTGAAGCAGGTAATGAGCCAGCATTGTATCGAACACCTCGCCTTTTACATTTACCCCGTAGCCCTTAAGAACAAGCAGGTCAAATTTCAGATTTTGTCCGATCTTCCTGATGTCGCTGTTTTCAAGGACTCCCCTGAATTCCTCAATAATGGCAGAAACTTCATCCCTGTTTTCGGGTACCGGCACATACCAGGCCTGGTGTGCCCTGAAAGAAAATGCGATTCCAACAAGACTGGTATTGTGAGGATCCAGACTGCTAGTTTCGGTATCAAAGCAAAACTCCTTTTGCCCTGATAGCAGGTCAATAAGCTTTATTCTCTCCTCAGCGGTTTGAACAAGAAAATATTCATGATCAACAGTCTCCAGGTTTCGGGCCGATTTCGCCGGAATGCCTTCAGCGCGTTCGGCTGATTCCTCAAAAAGGGAGGTCTGGACCGGCCGGTCGCTGACGGGTCTGTTCTGCAGGCCTGAAAGTATTCTTTCTCCCGCTGTTCGGAACTCCAGTTCATCAAAGATCTCTTTCAACTTTTCAGGATTTGGCTTCGTCGACCTGAGCAATGTCTCATCAAGTTCAACAGGGGCATCCAGCGATATTGTAACCAGTTTTTTTGACAGGCTGAGCATGCCGGCCGACTTTTCTATATTTTCCCGCTGTTTGCCCTTGAATTCATCTATTCGTGAAAGCACCTCCTCAATGGATTTATATGCAGATATGATCTTTTTGGCCGTTTTCTCACCTATGCCAGGAACTCCGGGAATATTATCGGATGAATCTCCCATCAGAGCAAGAATATCTATTACCTGCAGGGGATCGTCAATATCATAATTTTTCATGACTTCAGCAGGCCCCCATACCTCGGCATCATTACCGGTACGCCTTGGTTTATAAAGAAAGGTTGAATTGGAAACAAGCTGGCAGAAATCCTTGTCCGGTGTCATCATGAAGGTTTTGAATCCCTTCTTTTCCGCCTTTTTTGCCAGGGTTCCTATTACATCATCGGCCTCATAACCCGGAGACTCAATTATGGGAATGTTATAGGCTTCTACCAGCTTTTTTACCCATGGCACTGCCTTGCGTATATCTTCAGGAGTTTCTTCGCGGTTGGCTTTGTACTCTTCAAACATCTCATGCCTGAATGTTGGGGTCGGGGGATCAAAGACAACCGCAATATGCGATGGTTTCTCATTTTTTATCACCTCATCAAGGGTATTCATAAAGCCGAATATGGCAGAAGTGTTGAGGCCCTTTGAATTAAAACGGGGATTCCTGATGAAGGCATAATAAGAACGGTATATCAATGCATAGGCATCCAGTAAAAACATTTTGTTTTCTGCCGACATATACTGATTATTTTAAGCTGTTTTCAGAGGCATACCACTCTGCATAGGAAGTAGCCGTCTCATGAAGACGCAATGAATGGAGCTCAACACCTGATGGGAGTGTTTTCTTGATCCTGAATGCAAAATCGACAATCAGATTTTCACATGTTGGCTGATATTCAACAACATGCAGGTTGTCTGCCATTTCTCCCATATTTTTATAATGTTCCTCAGGAACTTCATCACTTATAACAACAGCATGATCAAAGACCTTTAGTACAGATTCATTTACAATTTTTTTCAGGTCGCCGAAATCGATAACCATCCCATGTCTGGGATTTTCATGGTCTTTAACCGGATGGCCCGTAACCGTCACAAACAGCCGGTAGGAATGGCCGTGAAGGGTCCTGCAGGCCCCGTCATAATTCCACAGGGCATGGGCCATCTCGAAATCAAACTGTTTTGTAACCCTGATTCTAGCCATCATTAATATTTTTAATGTAAAATTAGTTAAAATAAGAATATTGAATTCTATTTGCCGTTATTTTGTTTGGGCTCCTTTGTAATTTTACCAGATTAATATCCTGTTACAGTAAATTATGCGGGTTCAGAGGTATTTTATTTCAGGTCAGGTTATCTGTAGAAATACCTGATAAACCGGGTGATCCTGGAACTGAATTTAATTGTAAATTTCAGAGCTGTTCAGGGAACAGGATCATGACCATGCCCTCCCCAGGGATTACAGCGCAGAATTCTTTTGAGCGCCATCCAGCCCCCTTTTGCAGGACCATGTTTCTTAACTGCCTGAATTGCGTATGATGAACAGGTAGGTGTATATCTGCAGGAGGCAATGGTAAGCGGAGATATGGCATACTGGTATAACCTTACCAGGCCTATAATCAGATAGCTAAAGAATTTCCTTACCAGGTTCATCGTTTTGAATGAATTTATTGAAAAGCTCCTTCAATTTCATGTCAATCAGGTCATAATCATAAACATTGTCAGCTACATAAAGCAGTGCGATATCAATATGCCTGTTGCGTAAGGTGAGGCTTTCATAAAGCCTGCCCTTGCTTGCACGGTAAGACTCCCTGATAAGCCTTTTGATACGGTTTCGGTTCACTGCTCTTTTTATTTTTTTGCCTGATACACCAATTACTATCCTGGCAGGAAATGGGTTTTCTCCGGCTGATTCCAACCAAATCATTTTGAAAGGGTAGTGAAAAAGTATGTTGCCTCCGGAAAACAGTCTCCCGATAGATTTCCGGCTGCAGAGGCGTTCCGATTTTCTGAACTTTTCCATCAGTTAACCTTTAACCCCGGGATGCATTTTACCAGTTTTAACTCTATTTAACTGCTCCGTTCTTGTTGTACTCCTTTATGAAATTTTCAATAGCCATTGTCATTGAGGGGGCCTTGGCCGATGGGGCTTCGATGTCAAGTCTCAGGCCTGCCTTTTTTACCGCTCTGGCAGTATGGGGACCGAAACAGGCGATCTTGGTGTTGTTCTGTACAAAATCCGGAAAATTCTGAAAAAGTGATTTGATTCCGGACGGACTGTAAAACACAAGAATATCATAATTAAAATCTTTCAGGTCAGAGAGGTCATTGCTAACAGTCCTGTAAAGAATTGCTTTGGTATATTTGACCTTGTTTTTATCAAGAATGCGTGGAATTTCCTGTTTGTGAATGTCAGAGAGAGGGACCAGAAATCTTTCGGAGGAATGTCTGATGATTTCCAGCTCTACAAGATCTTTGAAGTTGTTCTTCCCGAAAAATATCTTACGTTTTCGATATACGATATATTTCTGCAAATAGAGTGCTACAGATTCAGAAATGCAAAAATATTTCATACTTACTGGCACTGCAACACGAAGCTCTTCAGTCATCCTGAAAAAATGATCAATTGCAGTGCGACTGGTGAATATTACAGCAGTGTGCTCAAGGATGTCTATGCGGCGCTGACGGAATTCCTTTGCACAGACACCTTCAACTTTAATAAAAGGCCGGAAATCAATTTTGATGTTTGTTCTTTCTGCCATCTCCAGGTATGGAGATTTATCATTCTCGGGTTTTGGTTGTGAGACCAATATCTTCTTTATTTTCAAAGCCATATAATTTTGAAATGACAACCGGTAATATTCTTTTCAATTATAACAAAAACGTTTGAAACAGCTTATAAATAGTAAGAACAGGCAATATTTCGAATGCACAAAGATACAAAATCAAATAAAAAACAGAAAACTCTTTCCTTTTTATAATTTCCATTCCCCTTATAATCTGGAAGAGATAAAAAACCCCGCCAAGTGCAAGTCCGATATATATCAGCGGAACATACATGATATCACTCGCATACAGTAAACCCACTATCACAGGCAATAGAGCAACACCGTATATCTTGTTGTATATAAACATATTATGCCTAAATTCGGAAAACAGCTGAGACTTATTGAACAAAAAGCCTACAACACCCAGAGCAATTGATTTAAGAAAAAATATAAGGACAAGCGAAGCAGATAAAATAAGGAATATCAGTACCGGTTGAATTTCCGGCAACCTTAAGTCAAAAAACCCGGCGACAAATAAAAGAAACAGCCCCCCGTTGATCGCAAAAATAGCATGCAGAATATGAAATGCATTCTGCGCAGGAGCATTTTTCCCGTAATACAACCTGGCTGCTTCCTTATAATTAAAAGTTGAAATAAGAACCGGTGTCAGAAATTGAACGTATATAAGCTTTATCCAGATAAGCAGAAGAAATGACAAAATTATCAGTCCCGGAATCCATGCCCCTGTAAAATGCAGCTTTTCATGACCATTTCCGTTCATATCCTTTTGCAGATACTCAAGGTATGCATCTGTTGCATTGTTATTTAACCCGGGGCCCACTTCTACAAAAACCGGCTTTTCGGATAAATAATCCTGATTATCCGCTGCATGCATGATAAAAAAATTTTCCCTGAAAAAGGGAGTAACTGTATCCCTTTCAAGATAAAATGAGTCATCATAACGTGGAGGCTCTTTTAATTCCTCAGGCGGCACGCGGACTGTAGCGGGTCTTTCTCTCACCGGCATCTCAGGCGGTGGAGCTATATGCTGTACTTGCGGAACCGGTCCTGCGGGGTCAGCCGCCACGACGGTAACCGTATCGTCAATGCTAAGGGGGAGGCTATCAATTGGGCTGACCAGAATGGTATCAAATAAACCCTCCTGAGGGCCTTCAAGGCCTGGCCCAATCCCGGTGGTGTCGGCTTCAGGCGCTGCTAAGGTATCTGAATCACTTTCCTGCCGGACCGTAATCGTGTCCGCTGCGGGAGATACCGATAAAGTATCAACCCGAACTCGAGGAATTGTATCGGTTGGGTTTTGTGATACCATTTAAAACTGTGCGATGGAATATTTCTGCAAAATTAATTAAAACATTTGAAACATCTATGCAGGCACTTTACCCCTTGCATAAGATGCAAATATCCCTAAGAAACAGAGAACAAAAAAAAGCCAGAATGCCATCCTGATACTTTGCAGGAATTCATGAGAGTTTTGTGGGGTAACTGGCTCGCGCCCAATAAATACAGACAATATCAGCATTACCATACCCATTGATAACATTTGTCCCAGCAGCCTCATTGTGCCCATCGTACCTGATGCTATGCCGTAAAATTTTTTGTTTACTGCGCCCATTATGGCATTGCTGTTAGGAGATGAAAACAGACCGAATCCTGTTCCCAGGAGTATCAGTGTTGAGACCAGCATTGGCATGCCCATGCTCTCAACAAAAACAAGCATAAAGAGACCGAGGGTCGTGATCACCATCCCTCCGGTCGCCAGGAGTCGGGGCTCTACCCGGTCCGAGAGCCTGCCGGCCAGCGGTGACACCAGTGCCATTATCACCGGTTGGGATACGAGCACCAGTCCCGCGTCACGAGGTGTAAACCCTTTTAAGTATTGCAGGTAAAGGCTCAGGATAAATGCAACTGCAAAGGTGGCGCTGTAATTAATAAGGGCGGCCAGATTTGACCATGCAAAAACGGGATTATTCCTGAAAAGGCTAAGCTGCATAACAGGAAAAGGAATTCGCAACTCATACATGATAAACAGAAAAATTCCGGCAATACCGCCTGTAAGGCATACAAACCCCCTTGGATCAGGAAGACGGCTAAAGCCGAATATCAGTAAAAACAGGGATATCCCGTAGATCACCGAACCGGCCAAATCGAATGGTTCACCTGCTGCCTCAGCCCATTCACCCTTGATTTTACGGATCAGAAAAATTATTCCTGTGACTCCAAAAATTACAGTAAACAAAAAAATGCTGCGCCAGCCCAGATACTCGGTCAGCAGGCCACCTGCAAATGGTCCGAATGATAACCCTGCATATACTGAAGCTATGGTAAGCCCGAACGCCTTCCCCCTCTCCTCGGCAGGAAAAACAGATGATACGATAGCCAGACCCGTGGCGAATATCATTGAGCTGCCCATTCCCTGGAGTACTCGGAAAGTTAAGAGTGGATATATTCCCGGTGCAAGGGATGAAAGCAGGGATGAAACCGTGAAAATTATCATTCCGGACAAAAAAATCCTTTTTCTCCCGTATATATCAGCCAGACGTCCAAAAGGT
>SLKJ01000043.1 GCA_007134675.1 Bacteroidales bacterium | reverse complement strand
TATTCACAACTTAAAATTGACGGGAATGCCGTTGTTGTGCAAAGAGTTATAGTTGCCAATACCGGTGATGAAGAATTTGTGGCTTTATCCTCGGTTTGCACACATCAGGGCTGCGAGATCTCCTACAACCATGGGACGGGAAATTTTCCCTGTCCCTGTCACGGTTCGGTTTTTTCCGGCACAGGTTCAGTGTTGCAGGGGCCTGCCACAACCCCGGTAAAGAGGTTTACTGTTACCAGGGAAGGGAACGTACTTACCATTCAAGGCTGATCTCTTTTCACAGCAGCGGGTGATAAACTATCAGGAATCTATCCCGGATTTCCAAAATTTTACTGTTGGTGGCTATTCACAGGCAGATTAAATACTTTTATTGATTTATGCTCTAATAGCATATCATTAATAAATGGTCTGATAAAATCTTTGGTTGTCAGGGTGCTGTCAAGCAGGACCATGTATTTAGCGCCATTTTTTATTGATTGGGCAATGCCAGCTGAATCAAGGTTGTTCATATGCCCACCAAAGTTCGACCACCCTTTTACATCAAGCAGGTAGAGTGTTGAATTAGGTGTTTTATCACCCATGGCAATTATTTTGTCGTCTCTGGTGATCCCTGCCTCCCGTAGCATTGGTTTTAACTCTCGTAAAGGTTCATAGGTCTGGAGGTATTCGGTATTCCACCATCCCCAGTAACGGATTGAGATCTCTCTTTTGGTGTGATGAGCATTGAATGCCAGGAACAGAACAAAGAAAACACTGAAAACATATGATGCGGAAATCCGGGGATAATTCCTGATAAGAATTTTAATTGCCACAGCCCAGGTAATTATTAATAATATGTAGGTATTGGTAAGGTAATAATCATGATGAGGCAAAGCCTGGAACCAAAGCGTTAAAAACATCAACACGCCTGCCGGCAATAATATCATGAAAACCTTTTCAAAGGAAGATAGCTTCCTGTAATTCCAGAGTACCCAGAAAAAGGCCAGAATTGTAGCAATGTGTGCGTAAAGATGAAAATATTGTTTATACCAGTAATCTATGAATTCATCAATAATTCTAATGATTTCAGGCCATGTTAACTCCCAGATGGGCAGAATACCCACCAGGAACATCCCCTCGTTGCCCTTGTTGTAGCGATTCAGGAACATAATCCATAATCCGATACCGGCAATTACAAGAATCAGAGGAAGACCCTGAATGAATTTCTGCTTAAAAACTGACCCGTTAGGCTTGTATTTAACAATTCCGGGGAAATCTGTCAGGTATATGAACAAGATTACCATAAAGGTCATCAGAGCAGGGATTTTTATGAGTCCACCTGTTAAATAAAAGCCCATTGAAAGCCATAACCATCCGGATTTCTCTGTCCTGACAAACCAGAAGAAAGAAGAGAGGCCCATGAGCGCAAATGAGAAGGCAGGAATATTCATCACAAAATTGGATGAATAATAGGCTATTACAGGAGACGTAAAAAGCAGCAATGAAAGGAATATGGTCCAGTATAAGCTTCCGAACCAGTCCCTCAAAGCAAAAAATAAGAAAGAGATACCAGATGTAAATAAAAGGAAGACAATCAGCCTGTAAATCCATTCCTGTTGACCGGTAATTTTCCAGATATTGCCAACAAGGTAGAATATAACAGGAAAGTCGGTAACAACTTCACTATGGCCTGCTGCTGCAATGTAGTGAATCGCAGGGTTAAAAAAGGCACGATCTTCCATCATGTAGTTAAGTGTAAATGAAAGACAATCCACTTGTCTCCAGAAGTGTACACTTTGCGGTCCGAGAAATAATATTTTATGAAAGTCATAATACCAGCTGACCAAAAGGAGAATAACAAGAAATATTCCCCATTGAACCCACAATGGAAGATTGCTTAAATTTTGTAATTTGTTCATCCCTATTGTTTATTTTTACTGCTAAGTTATGAATTTATGATATTCGCAGACTAATGATCAAAGGAAAAAAAGTTGTAGTTGTGCTTCCTGCGTATAACGCGGCCACAACACTTGAGGCTACTTATAATGAAATAGATCATGAAATAGTGGATGAAGTAATTATTGTGGATGATTGCAGCAGCGATAATACCATTGATGTGGCCAGGCAATTGGGGATTAAACATATTATCAGGCATGAGAAAAACACCGGGTATGGAGGAAATCAGAAAACCTGTTATAACCAGGCAGGGCAACTAAATGCTGATATAGTGATCATGGTGCACCCCGATTACCAGTACACTCCTTTGCTTATACCTTCAATGTGTCATCTTATTGCATCAGGCTTGTACCATGTAGTTCTGGGTTCCCGTATATTAGGCAAGGGAGCCATAAAAGGCGGCATGCCATGGTATAAGTATATAGCAAACAGGTTGCTTACTATTTTTCAGAACCTGCTGCTAAATGCCAAGCTATCAGAATATCATACCGGTTACCGGGCTTTTTCGGGTGAAGTGCTGAGAAATATAAATTACATGGAAAATTCTGATAATTTCCTGTTTGATAATCAAATGCTGACCCAGATATGGTATGCGGGATACGAGATTGCCGAAATCACCTGTCCAACAAAATATTTTACGGAAGCATCAAGTATTAACCTTAAAAACAGTTCCATATACGGAATAGGTGTGATAAAAACTTCGCTGCAGTATCGCCTGCAAAAATGGGGCATCGTAAAGTTTAATATTTTTAAAAATTTATAATATATGTGTAATTCTTTCAAGTTCTGCAAAACAATTTCCGCAGCCCAAAGATGAATCCAATGAAAATGAATTGTCCGTATTGTAAGAAAAATAATGGTAAATTCCTGTTCCGAAGTTATTCTTTCGATCATATCTCTTATTCTTTTTTACAATGTCATAGTTGCCAGTGTATCCATCTGCATCCAATCCCTGGTGAAGAAGTTCTGGAAAAGGCATATTCAGAACAATATTATGGTGAGGGTGAATCAAAATTCATAAAGCCGGTAGAGAAGTTTATCGGATATTTTCTGGTTCAGAGGGCCAGACTGGTACACTCTCTGCGAAGGGGTGAAGGACGTGTACTGGATATAGGATGCGGCAACGGTAAATTTCTGCAGAATCTTTGCAGTTTAGGAGAATATGAGGCACATGGTGTTGAAAGGCCAGGTAACTCAGCGGAGAGAGCTAAAAAAATCGCAGGACTGAATATCCATGAGGGTGAATTTGAAAACATACAACTGGATCAATCTTTCGATGCTGTTACTATGTTTAATGTTTTTGAGCATCTTGCAGATCCTGCAGCAGTATTGGATAAAATTGATATTCTTCTTAAAAAGGGAGGACACCTGGTAATTACTGTCCCCAATATTAACGGTACCCAGGCTTTGCTGTTTAAGGGGTTTTGGTTTCATCTGGACGTCCCAAGGCATATGTTTTTTTTTAAACCCGGACGCTTTTATGAGCTTATGTTATCACGAGGGTACAATTTAGTAAGTCAGGATTCTTTCTCCCTGGAACACTCTATATGGGGGTTCTGTCAAAGCCTTATGAATTATCTTTTTACTGACCGTGACCTGTTCTTCGAAGTATTAAAAGGGAATCGTAAAATTTTACTAAACAGGAAATTTATATTTTCCCTTCAGGTGATCTTATTAGGAATTATAATTCCCTTCGCTGTTATTGAATATCTGATTTCCGGAATTTTTGGGCGGGGTGCTCAGAAAGAATATGTTTTCAGGAAACTATAATACATTGAATTACATGGCCTTAACCTGAGGGTTGGTTTCTTTGGGTTATTCTGAAAAAGTCTGTTTTTTACCGGTGAGCTGTATTACCCAGGACAACATGAAAATAAAGATCTCCCCGGCCACAAACCAGAACCGGGATATTACCGATATGGTAACAGCATTTGCAGAGGATATTCCGCCGGCTATAAGGAATGAGGCAACTATGCCTTCGCGCACTCCAATGCCGGCGGGTAGGAATATCACTACGAAGCCATAGGTAATTCCTGCGGGAAAGGCAAGGGCCAGAAGGGGAGGTATATCGTCATACATTGAAATCATAAGAAACCAGAATCCTGCCGACCAGAGGAGCCAGAAAAGAATAACAGGGGCGCTGACCCTCAAAAAGAAAGATATCTTCATCGGCCTGAAGTCAAAATCTTTTTTAAATATCCTGTTGAGCAGTCCGGAGGAGTTCCTGTGAAACCAGCCTGACAAAATCAGAAAAGCAAGCAGGACAATTGCCGTAAGAATGATCAGGGCGATCCATGGTTTTTCAGTTACGAAAAAAGTCGGCGGCAAACTCAGTACCAGTCCCCACCAGACAAACAGCAGCTGCTCCTGCAGTGATACGAGAGAGAGAAAACGGAGGCTTTTTTTTTGGGAACTTAAATGTGAGGCGCGACCAAGTATTACCCAGAATTTCCCTGGGATGTACTTGGAAAATATGAACCTGCCGTGGGATATAACCGCATCGGAAAAATTCACCCTCTTTCCGCTTAAACGCAATGCCCGGTACCAGCTGAGACAGGTAACCAGAAATCCTGCAAATAAAATCAGCATCGATGCTGACAGCTTCGCCGCATCAAAGCTGATGTCTCTGAAAATCAGGTAGTCGGCACGGTAAAGGTGCCAGATAAAGAATACCAGGGAGAGATAGAGAAGGATGCGGAAAATCTTTTGCATTTGCCAGATTTATTTTTCATTAAAATTAAAATGAACCGTCCATGAAAACATCGTCATAGTAAGGTGCATAAGACCAATGATTTAATCAAAACATTTACTTATGCAACCCGGTTTTACCCTAATAGTGCCCCTTGCAGAGTTTCCGGTCGACCGTTGTTACTGCTCCAGGTCTCCCAGGGAAAACCCGGTTTTAAGCAGGTTGTCGGGCTTCAGAATTGATGCCAGCCGGTCCGGATCAATAAGTTTCAGCTCTCTGTTGGCAGCGAAGATATCGATCTTTTTGTCTTTCATCAGCCCGGCCAGAAGGGCGGACTTGTTGTAACCAACGAAGGGAACAAGGGCAGTTGTAATAGCCGGGCTGCCCAGAAGCCTGTCCACAGATACATCGCTGTTTATTATGATCCCATTGAAAAGCCCCTTAGCCAGGGTCTGAGTTGCTGCGATAAGCAGCTTTATGCTTTCCAGCAGCGAATGGCCGATAACCGGCAGGTAGGCGTTAAGGTCAAGGCATCCCTGCGCAGAAAGAGAAGTGATAAGCTGGTCGTTTGAATAGACCTTATGCGCAGCGCTGATTACATATTCGGGTATCACGGGGTTTACCTTTCCGGGCATTATGGAGCTGCCGGCCTGCAGTTGAGGCAAAGCTACCTCAT
Organism: Bacteroidales bacterium; assembly: GCA_007134675.1. Classification (GTDB taxonomy): domain Bacteria; phylum Bacteroidota; class Bacteroidia; order Bacteroidales; family PUMT01; genus PXAP01. The sequence goes on along the minus strand of SLKJ01000043.1, from coordinate 1,611 downwards.
TGCGGCCGGTTATGTCGGATGAGAGGAGGCGCAGGTCGGACACCATTTTTTCAAGGTTCACCGCACAGGCTTTTAATATGGCATGTACCTCGACAAGGCTGTCATGGTTGCTGGTGGAATCGGGGAGATTTTCGCTTCGGGAGACCGGCAGACCGGTAAGGCGCTGCAATTCACCAACCACCTCCATTATGAACCAGCGGGGAACGGTTATGCCTGTGCCCACAGCGCTGCCGCCCAGGTTTACCGTTTTGATCCTTTCCAGGCTCTTGGACACCCTCCACCAGTCCCTCGACAAGGCCTCATTATAGGCTCCCAGCAGCATACCCCAGGAGGACGGCACTGCCTCCTGCATCTGCGTATAGGCAATACGGAGATGGTTGCGGTGAAGGGTTTCGGTTTTCTCTATCGAGAAGCGCATAAGATTGATCTCTTCTTCCAGCTGAAGAAGCAGCTTCATAACCGCTATCTTCAGTGAGGTTGGTACGATGTCGTTGGTGGACTGGTATATGTTGGCGTGTTCGATTGGGTCGACCAGCGTGTATTTCCCCGGAAGGGAGCCCATCTTAAGAAGCGCCGAATTAGCTATGATCTCGTTGATATTCATGTTGATGCTGGTTCCGGCACCTCCCTGTACAGAAGGGACTATAAAATGGTCAAAATGTTTTCCATCTGCAATTTCTGTGGCAGCAAGGTCCATCTTTTCAAGTATATCTTCACTGATCGGGGGAATTGCTCCAGGAATATTGCCGAATTTACCGGTGGCAGCTTTTATGAATGCCCGGTAGGTGCGGTAGCAGGCCAGTTTGGTAAGTCCGAGTGCACGATACCATTCCTGGTGGAATTCCATTTTGCACGGGAAATTCTCACTTGCCCTTAGCGAATGGATACCGTATAATGCATCGGCAGGCAGTTCTTTTTCTCCCAGGAAATCTGTTTCGGTCCTCATAACGCCTTGTCAGGTTTTATCTTAAAAATTCTCCGGGATTCTACCCGAAGATAGTTCTTTCTCACGGCAATAATATAGTTTCAGAAACCTTTCCGGTTTTGACTATTTTGAGATAGGTTGAGAATATGTAAGCACATCTTTCCCGGTTATTTCTTTATCGCACAGAATAATCAGTCTTTCCAGCACATTCCTGAACTCCCTGATATTGCCGGTCCATGAAATTTTCTGAAACTCTTTTATGGCATCTTCGGTGATGTTTTTTTTCGACATACCGTACTCACTGCATATCTGATCGTTGAAGTGGTCGGCCAGCAGGGGGATATCCTCAAGTCTCTCGTTCAGCGTAGGTACATTGATCAGTATCACACTTATTCTGTGGTAAAGGTCTTCCCTGAAACGGTTTGCCTCGATCTCTTCCTTCATATTCTTATTGGTTGCAGCAATTACCCTCACATCCACTTTTATATCCTTGTCACTGCCAACGGGTGACAGCCTGTTCTCCTGGAGTACCCTCAGAACTTTTGCCTGGGCGGAGAGGCTCATATCTCCTATCTCATCAAGGAATATTGTTCCCTTGTTTGCCTGCTCGAACTTGCCTTTTCTCTCTTTGTGAGCAGAGGTAAAGGCGCCCTTTTCATGCCCGAAAAGCTCGCTTTCTATAAGCT
>SLKJ01000066.1 GCA_007134675.1 Bacteroidales bacterium | reverse complement strand
TTAATCCAACCTTCCCCGTCAACATCGCGAATGATAAGTTGTTCTGCGGTTTCAAGTGCCCACTGACACCACTCCGGATAATCAAATTCCGAACCTATTCTCCACAAGAGCCTGCAAAGGTTAATGGTGTTATTGAAGACGTAACCGCCAACGATTGGATTTTTGTATATCCACCTGGCAGTGTTTTCGAGTGAGTGCCTCCAGAATCTGCGCTGCTCAGGTGATAATTCGTCCTTAATCAGGATCCAGGTGTCAAATACCTGGTTGCCGCAGAATGCTGTCCCCCAGGGTATGGTTTTCCACATATCTTCAGGTGCCAGCCAAGTGTTGCGATTATATTCGATAAAGGCACCAGATGGTGTTACATGCTTTAGCAGCAAGGCATCGGCAAACTCAACTGCTGCCTGAACCAGTTGACGGTCTTTTCGGGCATGGCCAAAAGCAAAGACGTTGCGACAAATTCCCATTCCGTCCTGCAACATGCTGTAGTTTAACCGATCCTTGCGTCTTTCCAACAGCTGATCCATAACGGATTCGGGGTCTGACAAATCTTGCTTCGAAAGCCAAAAGGCATCCGCACGACCATTTTCCTGATGAAATTTTTCAATCTCAGCGATTGTTATACCTGTGACTGAAACTGAGTCGTCTCTGCAACCATTATTACATTGAGAAAAGAAACCGATTAATGACGATGAGACAAGAATAATCACCAATAGTTTTTTCATGATAATTTTTTATTTGGAATTTAAAAAAGATACCCCGGAACGACAGATCACCATCAGCAATTACACCGGAGCCCTGAACATAAAGTTACGTTTTAATTATTCACAGCATAAATATAACCACAAATAATTATATATCAAGCTTTTAGCGTTCCAAGTGGAGCATATTTTATTAACAATCAATTGTTTATAACTTTGTCGACTTTTCGGAGTGGACTCAATTATGAGAAAAAAGAACTTTATGCTAAGTCTTTGCCTGTTTTTGATAGCAGGCTTTACGATCAACTCCTCATTATTTGCGCAGTCGGAAACAGTAGATGTTCCTGGTGATTATCCCAGCGTACGGGAAGCTATTCAGGCATATGCGGCAACTGCCAGCCAGATTACCGTTAATGTCGCAGAAGGAGTACTTGAGGAAGTACCCCATCAGTTCTGGGCATGGAATGGTGATGTTGAACAATTGATGCAAAGCTTTTCATAATGCATTCGATGATTTAAAGGAAAGAGATATTACGGTCTTTCCATTTGCCGTTTTTTTTGGGGTTAGTTCAAGATGGCCTACAGAGCATGCAGAACAGGAATTGAATATTAGATACACTCTGGCGCGAATCGGTCATTATCCCAACATCATACTTTCTGTTACAGGGCCTGAACCCTTGATACACCATAATCAAGAGCTCTTTGAGGGCACCATGCGTTTCAATGATATCATTAGATTGGGACAGCTTATTGACAGTTTGAACGTCCACAATCACATCCTTACAGTACACAATGAACCACCTGCTGCAAAATACGGAGACCTGTTTGTAAATGAATCCTGGTATACTTTGAGCACTCTGCAGGGCCCTAAAACATTAAACCAGGACATATTGTATACCGGACTAAGTTCGGTCCGTCACCGGTATAAACCGGTATATGCGCAGGAAACACTATGGAGTAGGAATAAGTACCATCCTCAATATACTGACGAGCATTTAAGGAAAAATTTATATACAATCCTTTTCTCAGGTTCGATATTGTGCTTTGGTGATATGGATGGCAACTCGTCAAGTGGTTTTTCAGGAACTATGGATTTGGATGATCGCTATCAGGAACGGCCCGACAGTAAACCGGACACATGAATTTAGTACTCCAGAAGATGGTGATGACTGGATTCTTCATGTGTATGTACCAAAATAGATCCAAAAATTTTAACAACATTAAAAATCAGACCAAAATGAAAAAGAGTATTTTAACCGGACAGGCCATTAAGGCGTATGACGATTCAGCACTGGAAAAGCTGGAATGGAAACTGGCTGTTCAGGCCAGGACATTCAGGCTTTTCACAATTAAAGAAACCCTGGATAAGTTGAATGAACTTGGCATTAAATACATTGAATTATATCCCGGCCAAAGAATTGGTGCCGGAATTGAAGGAACAACTGCCTATGATGCTGATGAGAAGACTCGGGATAAAATCAAGGAATTGCTTGATAAAAAGGGAATTAAAGCCATTAATTATGGCATGGTCCAGGGAAATACCGAAGAGCAATGGAACCAGATTTTCACTTTCGCCCGAGATATGGGCATTGAAACCATAGTTTCAGAACCCATGGCAAAGTTTATGGACCATATTGAAATGTTATGTGATAAATATGATATTCGATTTGCCATCCATAACCATCCCAAGCCCACACGTTACTGGCATCCGGTTATTGTAGCTTCGGTAATCGCAGCCAGATCAAACCGTATAGGCGTGTGTGGGGATATTGGCCATTGGGTGCGTTCTGGTCTTAACCCGGTAGAATGTGTGAGCCAGTTGCAGGAAAAATTCATTTCGTTTCAGCTTAAGGACCTTAATAATTTCGGCGTTAGAGCTGCCCATGATGTCCCCTGGGGAGTTGGAAATTCAAATGTGGCAGGAGTTATGCACGAACTCAGGCGACAGGGATTTAAGGGGTCATTTTCTATCGAATATGAACATAACTGGGAAAACTCAATGCCTGAAATAGCAGAAAGCATTGCCTATTTTTATCGCGTTGCACACTGGCTCGTTTCTTTGGATAAATAACAATGAAAAATTAACAACAAGTGATTAATCGGGCGAATTTGTGATGACCCGGGCTGTTTGCCTATGTACGCTGATAGCATTACCACCGGAGTCAAAAGGAGGCCCCAACCTGGATGATCTGAATCTTTCCGAACCAGGGAGAAGACTTGCAGAGTGTATTCGGGATTACGGTATGTACGTTATTGACCAGGCCGGTGCCTTTGCCCTGAGATCGGATAAACCTCTGGGCCCTCTACTGGCACCTCGCACTCAGGATTTCCGTAAGATATTGCCTTATTGTAGTATGGTTACCAACAGTGTAACCGGTGCTACAGACGAAATATCGGTGGGCGGCTCATGGCCGGGAACCGGCTTTATTGGGACTCCGACAGGCAGTAATGGCAAGACATGGCCCGCAGGTGGCGGTGAGCCGCTTGCACCAAACACGGCTCTGGATGCGAATAAATGATCAACTTCAATATTAACCCAATAAAGTACTAAAAATGAGGGTTTTGATGAGCCGACTTATTGCTCTTTAATAAAATTATCCCCGGGATAATTTACTGGCAGTGTTTTTAACCGGAAAATAGCATTGTCTTAATGCTACACCGAAGGATGCTAAAATACTCCGCAAAATTTATTATTAGTCAGGCAAAAGAAAACGATGGTAAAATTGCATCTGGCGGGTCAGTTAATCCAAAGGGAATTTAAAATAATATCAAATGTACTCAAAAATATTTTGAAATGTATACAATATAGATTATAATTGCATTCAATAATAGGATCACTTGTGTCTTAGTACTTGATTAAATTTAATGAACAAAATAGTTATTCGCGAAAAAATCCGTAAAAAGAATATTGAATCCGGGGTCAAGGTTATTGTTTTAGATGATGATCCTACGGGATGCCAAACGGTGCATGATGTTGTACTCTCATTTTTCTGGGATACTGAGACTTTAAAAGAATTAATTGACCATAATGATTGTTTTTATCTATTAACCAATTCAAGGGCGCTGACAGGCAAGGCTGCCCGGAAATTATATTCTTCTGTTTCTGAAAATATTCTGAGAACCGGTTATCCTGCCGACAAGATAAGGATCATATGCAGAAGCGACTCAACACTGAGAGGGCATTTTTTCGAAGAAACAATGGCAGTTTTCAAAAACTTCCGGAATTTCGATGGCCTGCTGGTGATCCCGTTTTTTAAAGAAGGAGGAAGGATTACCAAAGGTGATGTTCATTACGTAATTCAAGATGGCAGGTATATTCCTGTAAGTGAAACTGAATTTGCAAGGGATCCTCAATTTGGTTATAACAATTCATACCTTCCTGCCTGGATTGAGGAAAAATCAAAAGGTTATTTTAAAAAGGAAGATGCCCTTTCGATTTCAATTGAAGAGATCAGGACCCGGAACCACAGCTCGATTATGAAAAAAATCGAAAATGCATTGAATGGAACGCCTGTTATCATAAATTCACTTGAAGATTCGGATATTGAATATTTTTGTTCCTTGCTTCAGGAAGCTGAGGATAAGGGTAAGAGGTTCCTTTATCGGACGGGAGCATCATTTGTTAAGATCCGTGCAGGAATTTCCGATATACCTTTATATATGCCTCCATTTAAACAAGGTGCAGGTTTAATTATCGCCGGCTCTTTTGTTAACAGGACAACCGAGCAGTTGAACCATTTGCTTGAAATGACCAGGATCAGACATGCCGAACTTTCCCTTGACAGGATTGTTGGGAAAAACAATGAAAATTACTTGGGGGACATAATTGAGCTAATTGACGAAAGCCTTGGGGTAGGTGAAAATTTTTTGATTTTTACTGAGCGAAAATTCAGGAAAACAGACGATCCTGAAAATGAACTGCATGCCGGTGAACTGATATCATCATTTTTATCCCGCATAGTTGCAGGATTAAATGAATCTCCAGGATTTATCATTGCAAAAGGGGGTATTACATCCCATGAAATCGCTTATCAGGGTCTTGGTATTAAACAGGCAACAGTAACTGGTCAGATATTGCCTGGTGTCCCGGTTCTGAAAACCGGAAAAGACTCTTCATTTCCGGGAATTGATTTTATTATTTTCCCCGGTAATGTTGGGAGTAAAGAATCACTTCTGGAAATTGTAAAGAAATATTCTGAAAATTAATTCCTCAAATAAAATTGAACAAAATCAATAGTAATATTAATATTATTAATAATCTGGAACTATAATATAAATGTTTTAATGCTTATAAAATTTATGAAACGAAAATGCAATAAAAACACTGTTGATGCTGCCTATGATCTCCTGGTGCAGAAGATACTTGATTCTACTTTAAAAGCCGGTGAAGTGGTAACTGAATTCTCTTTGGCTGAAAGGTTCAAACTTGGGAGAACGCCGATACGGGAGGCATTGAAAAAGCTGGAAATTGAAGGGTTGATCCAGATCCGGAACCGGACAAAAATTATCCAACAGTTAAGTGATAATGATATTGAAGAGATTTTTGATCTGAAGATCCTTCTTGAATCGAATATAGCCAGGGTTGCTACCTTGAAAGGCACTGCCAGCCAAAAAAGGAAGCTGGAGGTTATCCTTATGGAGATGAAAGAATATAAAAACTCATATCTGATCAATGTAGCTTATAATAACGATAAATATCTCAAGGAGTGGCTCAGGCTTGATGAATCATTTCATAAACTGCTATTCGAAATGGCAGGTAATGAAAGGATTATCAGGATAATCAGAGGCCTCAACCTGCAGTGGCACAGGTTTAAAATAGGACTTATGGCTATTGAGGACAGGATTGAAAGAGCCGTCGACGAGCATTGTCAGATAGGTTTGGCTATTATCAAAAATGAACCTGATTTGGCTGAGAAGGCCATGCACGATCACCTGCTGAGTTTGAAGAGGGTCCTGATAACCCTTAAAAAGGTTTTTTCTCCTTCATGATTTAATAATATTTACTATGGAGCTAAATGACAAAGATTTTGAAAGGCTTGAAGAAATAGCCTATAAGATCAGGAGACTTTCGATTGAAATGATAACCTATGGAAAATGGGGCCACATCGGGGGTTCTTTTTCTATGGCTGAGATACTTTCGGTTCTCTATTTTAAAGAGATGAAAGTTTTTCCCGATGATCCCCTGCATGAATCGAGGGACAGACTAATATTATCGAAGGCTCATGGTTCTCCTGCACTGTATGCCGCTCTTGCGCTCAGGGGATATTACGATAAGGAAGAAATATACAGGTATTGTGAAATTAACGGCCTGGAGGGTCATACACATATTGCTTGTGTACCAGGAGGCATTGAAGCTTCGGGAGGTCCTCTCGGTATGGGTTTATCTGTTTCTGCAGGTATTGCCCTTGGCTTAAGGAGGAAGGAAAACCCTAGGTCGAGGGTTTATTGCATCCTGGGTGACGGTGAAACAAATGAGGGTAATGTTTGGGAGGCTGCTATGTCTGCTTCTCATTATCATCTCGATAACCTGATCTGTATAGTTGATTACAATAAGGCAATGGCCAAGGGACTTATATGGGAGTTAATGGGGATTGAGCCTTTTTATGATAAGTGGAAAGCCTTTGGATGGAATGTTCAGGAGGTTGACGGGCACAATTTGAATGAAGTTTATGGTGCATTGTACAAAGCACGCTGGGTACTTGCCAATGGAAAACCAAATGTCGTAATTGCACATACAGTTAAAGGAAAGGGAGTTGAAAGAGCAGAGTTTAATTATAAATGGCACACGCATGCACCTGACCCGGTTACTGCTGATGCGATGCTGCGGGAATTATCAATTACCTATGGAAGGGAGCCTTTGGGATACAGTAAATTAAACATTAAGGAAAATAAACATACTTTTTATGGAGGAGAATAGTTCAATCGAAATGCGGGATGCATTTGCCGAAGCATTGCTCGAAATAGGCGGTAATTATGAAAATATGATATTTCTTGATGCAGATCTGCATACATCAACAAAGGCCAGTATGTTCAAGAAAAGGTATCCCGAAAGGTTTTATCAATTTGGAATTGCCGAACAGAATATGTTTGGTGCAGCAGCAGGCCTTGCTATCGAGGGTTTTATACCTTTTCCGTCAACTTTCGCTGTGTTTGCATCAAGAAGAGCCCTTGATCAGATCTCGATTTCAATCTGCTATGCAAACCTGAATGTGAAAATTCCCGGTTCATATGTTGGCGTTCCTACTTCACGTGCCGGAGCATCCCATAACAGTATTGAGGATATTGCAATAATGAGGTCCATGCCAAATATAAAGATTGCCGATCCGGCATCCAACAATGACCTGAAAGCAATAATGAGGGCTGCAATGGAAACGCCCGGGCCTGTTTATTTTCGGGTTGCCAGATATGCTGCAAAGGAATTATTTGGCTCTGATCATAAATTTACCTGGGGAAAGGGTAAAGTTTTAAAAGAGGGGTTAGATGTTACATTGCTTGGAACCGGAATAATGACGGCATTTTGTCTTGAAGCTTCAGAATTACTGGCCAGGGATGGCTTTTCAGCTGAAGTTGTTCATCTTGGTTCAATCAAGCCTGTTGACCGCCAGTGCATCATTGATTCTGTATCGAAGACCGGTTGCGCTATAACTGCTGAAAATGCATCAGTAATCGGAGGCTTCGGGGATGCGGTACTTGAAGCCGTTTCAGATGAATGCCCTGTTTATCTGAAAAAAATAGGGGTAAGGGACAGGTTTATTGAAAGTGGCGGCATGGATGAATTGTTCACTTTGCACCAAATGCAGCCTGTTGATATTGCGAACGCAGCAATTGCTGTAATAAACTCAAAAAAGAAATGAGATAGCTGATATGAGCTTTAAATCCTGGTATTATAGAAACTGGAGATGGTTTGTTGTATTTACGAGGAACATGACTGTCTATGACCGGACGATTGATGTATTCAACCACCTGCGAGTGTATGCATGGATTGGCGGAAACCCGGTTGCCGTGCAGTATAGGAGTTACAAGCCTGATATTACCGGCCGTGGCACAAAACTTGGTGAGCGAATCGGAACCAGTGCTTCCGGGGTCGCAGCACCTTTTGACATTTTAAGAGGATGGGAAGTAAATTTGCTTAATCAAAGCCAGCTCTAATTATGGAAAAAATAATAAATAATGTCGATCCGATAAAATTGTTCGGAAGTTACATGAAAATTACCGGGGTTCCGTCTCTATCATTTGAACCTTCTGCCGATCTGCGGCTCCATGGTAAAAAGCTTGGTGTTATTAACGGATCGAACTGGGTGAGTTTATGGTCCACCTATTTTGGGAGATTATTTCTCCCCGGTGTTAAGTTATTGAATGCCGGTAATGAGGCAGTTCAGTTAAATTTTATGCTGGCACATGAAAGAGGTGAAAAATGCCCACCCCAAATAAATATTGACCTCTTTGAAAGATATGCTAAAGATCTTTATGAATTGTATAACGTTGATGCCCTCTTAATTTCCTGTTCAACCATGAACAGGGCTTTTAACCAGGTAAAGGAGAGTATGGCACCCTATAATGTCCCGGTAATGCAGATTGATCAGGCGATGATGGAAGAGGCAGTAAAGAGCGGCGGCAAGATCCTGGTAGTTGCCACTCACGGCCCTACCGTCCTGAGTACTCAGGAATTGCTTCTTGAAACTGCCACTAAGTTTGGCAAGAAAATTTCATTTGCCGGGGTAACGGTTGAAGAAGCTTTCGGTTTTCTCGGGAAGGGTGATATTGCAGCTCATAATAAGGTTATCAGCATGGCAATAAGGTCCTCTATCCAAAAAGAACACATCAGTTCGGTCGTGCTGGCCCAGCTTTCCATGTCGGTTTTTTCTTTCAGCTATCCTGATCCGGAAAAGACATTCGGGGTCAAAGTGCTTAACTCAGGCGAAACTGGATTTAAAAGGGCTGGAGATGTTTTAAGATCATTGTGACTGGCTTAAACATACTCGACGGAGGGCAGCAGAAAGAGGCGTAGTAGTTCAAGCCACAGATATGCGCCGTTTAAATGATATCAATGCGCCAGGATCAGCCAGATCTTTATAATTAGTGGAATTCAAAAGTGTAATTTAACTTTGAAAAATATTAATGAACCGGATCTTCATAAATAACCTCTTGAAATTTAAACAGCAACAAATATTAAAATGTAATGATTTTACCTGATTTTGTATCCGATCCTCTTTTTATCCTGTTAATTGGCATTATTGTGGTCGTTACAAGCATAATACGGCTGCGCCTGCATGCTTTTTTAGCCCTTCTGCTTGCCGCCTATGTTGTAGCTATATTGACTCCTGTTTCGGCCATCGAACAATTTGCACTGGGAACGGGAATGTCGTCTGCACAGGCAAGTGAGTTGGCCGGCAGAAGCATCGGAGAAAGAATTGCCATGGCATTCGCTAATACTACAGCTCAGATCGGCATTTTGATAGCCATGGCTGCTGTGATAGGAAAGTGCCTTCTGGAAAGTGGCGGTGCTGAACGAATTGTACGTTCCATACTCAAATTGACCGGAGAGGCAAAAGCCCCGATTGCTTTTGCCGGCAGTAGTTTTTTTCTTTCAATTCCGGTCTTTTTTGATACAACTTTTTACCTGATGGTTCCATTGGCCAAAGCCATGGCAGCACGTCTGAAAAAAAATTTCCTGCTCTTCATTCTTGCAATTGCAGCAGGGGGCGTCGTGGCACATGCACTGGTTCCACCCACACCGGGACCTCTGTTTCTTGTTGCTATTATGCAGATTCCTATTCACATGATGTTAACAGGGGGATTACTGGTTGGTATTGTTACTGCCACAACCGGTTATCTTTATGCCGTATGGATTAACAACAAATCACCCATCCCTTTAAGAGGTTCACCGGATACACCTATTAAAGATTTGGAAAATCTGATAGAAAAAGATATAACCCAACTGCCGGCTCTCTGGCTTTCTGTCATGCCAATTATAGTTCCACTTGTGTTTATTAGTGCCAATGGGATTATGGAAGCATTTTTGGATGAAACTTCCCGGAGTACTTTCATAAATTATCTGACATCCTTTATTTCATTTATAGGCGACAAAAATACCGCTCTTGTTGCAGGCGGTTTAATAGCTTTGTTCCTTCTGGCAAAACAGAAATTCGGAGACTGGGAGCAACTGTCTAAATCCATGCAGGAGGCATTGATGAGTGGTGGCGTAATTATTTTGATTACTGCTGCAGGAGGAGCTTTTGGAGGAATTTTGCAACAAACAGGAATTAGTTTTCGCATTTCAGAATTGACCGAAGGACATCAGATGGCTTTGATACCGCTGGCATTCATGATAACAGCAGTTATAAGGACGGCTCAGGGTTCGGGTGCAGTCTCTATGATTACTGCAGCAGGTATTCTGGCAGGAATGGCCAATTATGCCACACTTGAATATCATGTTTTATATCTTGGACTGGCCATTGCCTGCGGATCCAAACCCATACCATGGATGAATGACAGTGGCTTCTGGATCGTAGGCAAAATGAGTAACTTTACTGAGAAGGAGACACTGAAATCTTTTTCTGTTATGCTGACAATAATGGGTATTACAGGATTGCTAATTGTTTTTTTGGCTGCCAGACTATTTCCATTGGTTTAATTGACTTAAAACTGATTCAGTAAACCTATGTTCCCGCATTTCAATATGTTACAGGCATGGCTTATGAACAGTTTGAATGTGTGAATAAATATTAACATTCTTAACTATAAATATTAAAAAATGATGATTATGAAAAACTGTAAATCAATGGTGTTAAATATATTAATGTTTCAAATTCTTCTTTTGAGCTGCGTGGATGGTAAAAAGTTTGAATTAGCAACTGGTTATCAATGGTATCCATTTATTGAATGGGAGATTACGAATCCCTCAGCAGAGGGGAATCCTTTTGATGTAATGGCCAAAGTCATTTTCACTCATGATAAAACGGATGATTCCATAACAACTCATATGTTTTATGACGAGGATAATATATGGAAATTCCGGTTTACTGCCAAAATACCTGGAGATTGGTTTTTCACCACCATAAGCGATGATGAAATACTGAATGGTTGGACCGGAAAAGTGAGCATCAAGGAGAATCCGGATAAAGACGCGCATGGTTTTATGAAATCGTTCGGCAATAAATGGGGTTGGGAGGGCACTGAGGAAGCATTTGTCCCCCAGTACGTTATGGGTAAATATCTAAGGGCTTATCTCAGTGAAGATTCAATTGTCAATATAAGAATGGTTGAAGAGGATATTGAAGAGTTCGTTAATGGTCATGGATTTACAGGTTTTCACTTTTCTGTGGAAGGTGATTGGTTTAAAGACGAGAATCCGGATCCATCCATTTACAGAGTACTTGAAACTTTTATCACCAGGGTTCATCAACTAGGTGGTGCTTGCCATTTCTGGATGTGGTATAGAAGCACAGATGCACTTAATGGTGAGCGCATGAATGATAAGGATCAGCGTAACTTGCGATATTTGTCTGCCCGGTTAGGGCCATTACCAGGTTGGAGCATTTCGTATGGCGTTGATGTGGAGAACAAATGGATCAGCCAGGAAGATTTAGATGAGTGGAAAAGTTTTTTGGAAGAACATATGGGCTGGGATCATTTTATAGGTGCAAGAGTTGGGTACGATGAACATGGGGTTTCCCCAGCTATGCTTGATGAGAATTTTAATGCACCTGTCGGTGATGAATATACCTGGTGGCTGGGTGGGGATTATATAGGTTATACCAGCTATCGTCCGCTTTATGATCGTTATCGTGAAGTGATTCTTCACAGGCCTGAGAAGCCCTCATTTGAAGAGGACCGTTTTAGGTTGCGGAATATAGACAGATGGGATCATAAAGATTATGATGAAGAGCTTACCAGACGTGGATTATGGCATTCTGCGATGGCAGGAGGGGTTGCCAATATCTGGGGGAATTTCGTGCCTCATGAAGAGGGAATTAATTTCAGGGTGTTAAACACGCTTGGATCAAAACCATATAAAAATAAAGAACAGATAAAAACATACTCACAATTTTTTGAAAACAGATTTTTGAAAGAATTTAAATCAAAAAGAGATGAAAAAAGCCTGGTTCTTTATACTCCTGATTATGATAAGATCATAATTTATTTGGAGAATACAGATGTAATCAACTATGAAAATATGCACCTTAAATTAGATGGGCCAGTTATTGCAGTAGATACAAAAAGTCCGTATAAAGAAATAACTGTTTCTGTAAAGGAAGGTGAAATTAACTGGAAAGCACCCTATAAATCTGACTGGGCTTTGGCGGCAGGTAATTTTTAAATTTTTTAAATGAGCTTAATTATTTAGACCTGACCCGGCGTATTGAGCAATCTGAAAAAGAGCTCAAGTTGCTGTGTGGTGAGAATAAAGCATTACAAGATGAGAACGTCACTTTAAGGGCATTAAATACAGAATTGAGAGTTGATAATGATAAGTTAAGAGCTGAGAATGCAGAGCTAAAAGTTGATATTGAAGAATTAAAAGCCCATTTGGATAGCACTTTTGGACTTACCCCGAAATTCTTTATGATATACGCTAAATACTTTGTATTCCGTGGCTTTAGAAGGATATTCAAAAATGGGGAAAGTTTTTGATAATCTTGTCGTTCATGACAAGGGGTGGCCAACTGATGAATATCTTCATAGTGTAATCAAAAAAGGAAACCCTGCAGTGAGCGTTCCCTTTTGGAGCGGCAATCACATGGATGTTGTTGGAGAAGGCAAAGATACTGAAGCTTCAGATCACATTCTCTCTCGTATAATGGCCGATGATCCGAGGAACCTCTGGTTTTGTGTTTGGGGCAAATCCATTGATCTGGCTCAGGCACTTTGGAAGCTAAAACGTGACTATCCCTTTAATGTTGATGAGCTTACTGAAAAAATATTCGTTTATGATATAGCTGGCCAGGATGCCTGTGGCGCATGGATTGCCGGTACATTTCCGCGAATTAAATGGCATAGGGCAATGTATGATGTGATCAGTTTTGCAAATGTTCTGGAAAGCATCGACAATATTGGGGATTTATCGGTGATTACGAGGGAGTGGTGGGATAAGAATATTAGAGAAGTTGGAATAATGGGTAAACTTTACCCCATAAAAACACACGAGGGAAACTGGGAAGGGGATACGCCGTCTTTATTGCCATTTATTGACAGGGGATTGTCTGATCCTGATGGTGACAACCTCTCCTTTCAATGGTGGAGATATGCTGAGGCTGACAGCTATGACGGGAACATAAACATTAAAAATACAAACAGTAAAGATGCACATTTCCTTGCGCCGGATGCTCCGGGTAAGACAATCCATATTATTCTTGAAGTAACCGATGATGGTAGTCCCAGTCTTACAAGCTACAGGCGGATGATTATAGCGATTTCGAATGAATCGGATTTATAAATGATAGAGCATTTCATCCGCTCAGATGGCCGAAGCAAAAAGCTCAAAACACCTACCTTGTCATGAGGGGTTTTCTCCTATTAACCAACGGGTTAAAGCATTTAAGGGTTCAACTTGAAAATGAATTTGCTGCGGTTACCATATTTTCACTCGATAACAAGCCGATTGAATGGGCAGACAAGTTACTGCTGGTTACCAGAGGCAGAAGCGGGCAATTCTGTTGCCTTAAGAACCTGTAATTACGAACTCCGGGTAATTCAAAGATCTTAAAGATCCGATTACCACTTCCGGCGGTAGTCCGAACGGATCAAGGTCAAGCCGTTACGACCGGAGGAGAGGAAAAGGATCAAGTAAAGTTTTGTGTTAACGCTATAATTATTATTTTTGAATTTTAAAGGAAGTGCAGGGCAGTCTGCCACGGGACTTCAGGAAAGTTTTCTTCAGGGCTGACAGTGGATTCTATGTGAACTATATCCTTGACCAGGATGTGCCCTTTGAAATGGTGACCGTGCGCTACGGCGATCCTTCAGGCACAGATGCAGTCAGGGTTACACAAGCCCAGATACTTCACAGGATGCCGGGCAAGGGACCGCGTATATCAGAACCCGTGATCGGAAGTCACGGCGGGGAGTTCTATACGTGGGGTGACTACTCGGCAAACCTTTTCGAGCATTACGGTATGTGGGGCAGTCCGCCCGGCAGACCGCTTTTCGACCAGGCTGCCGTGGCTATTGTGAAGAACCCTGGATGGGCTGAAAGCTATGAGCACCCCGCCCCCGCCTATATTGAGGGGCAATGGGTAGAACGGCCTGATAATCCGCGCAAAATAACTATCTGGGAATGGTTTGACATCTACGGGATCATCAATGACTTTTTTGTTGTAATGGATAACTACGTGATCGCCGGTCGACCATGATAATGTTTTCAATATCAATATTGCAACATATATAGCAATTTTAAAGAATAGTTTTTTTACCTTTACCGCAGAAAAAATTTAATACAGAAGAGATCAGAAATGAGAGAATTGAATATAGGAGGATTGAGTATACCTGTGCCCATCGTACAGGGTGGAATGGGTGTGGGTATATCAATGTCAGGCCTTGCAGCCGCGGTAGCAAACCAGGGAGGAGTGGGAATTATATCGGCTGCCGGACTTGGTATGGTGCACAGGAACCCGTTGCTTGACTTTATTGACGCCAATATTGAAGGGCTGAGGACAGAGATCAGGAATGCAAAGGAGAAAACAATGGGCGTAATCGGAGTGAACGTGATGGTGGCAATGACAAACTTTGCAGAGCTTGTTCGCACTTCGATATCTGAAAAAGTTGATATAATTTTTGCGGGCGCGGGACTTCCGCTACAGCTTCCCTCCTACCTGAAACCGGACAGTCTGACCAAACTTGTACCCATTGTATCATCCGGCAGGGCGGCAAAGCTGATCTGCGACAAATGGAAATCATTATATGATTATCTCCCGGATGCTTTTGTCGTCGAAGGACCAAAGGCAGGAGGCCACCTGGGATTTAAAAGAAATACCATCGACGACCCACGCTATTCGCTTGAAGAGCTTGTTCCGGAAATCGTCAGGGAGATAAAACCATTTGAAGAAAAATATGGTAAGGAGATACCGGTTATTGCAGCAGGCGGCATCTATACCGGTGAGGATATTTTCAATATAATGCAGAAGGGTGCCAAGGCCGTTCAGTTAGGAACAAGATTCGTTACCACCGAGGAGTGCGATGCATCAGAGAAATTCAAAATGACCTATGTCAATGCCCGGGAAACAGACATGGAGATAATCCAGAGCCCTGTAGGAATGCCGGGGAGGGCCATCGTGAACGAATTCATAAATAAAGTCAAAAACGGACTGAAAAAACCCATAAAGTGCCCGTTCCACTGCATTAAAACATGCGAGGTATCCAGCAGTCCCTACTGTATAATAACAGCACTCTACAATGCCTACAAGGGCAATTTGAAAAGCGGCTATGCCTTTGCCGGGAGCAATGCATACCTTGCCGACAGAATCTCAACAGTCAAAGAGGTATTTAATGACCTGATAACCGGCTTCAATGATGCACTCAGCCGTTTCCAATCCGCACAAAAGCCCGGAACTGATTTAACTCCGGACTAATGCATGGTTTCTCCCGTGCAACTTAAATAATAGCAGTATCTATAAAATCCTTAAACTCCTGATTATGAAGACCACATTCGGACCGCAAAGGCTTATGTTTCCATGTCCCACCGGACTGATTGTTACAGGTACCATGGAAAAGGCAAATATCGTAACAATATCATGGATAAGCCTGCTGACCAGCTCACCGCCCACCATTGGAATATCCGTAGGAACAAAGGGCTATTCCGGAAGTATGATAAAAAAGGGCAGTGAGTTCACAGTCAATATCGCTTCGGTTGATATAATGGTGGAGGCGGACTTCTGCGGAATAACCTCGGGCAGGGATACCGATAAATTCGCAAGGACCGGTCTTACCAAAATTGAATCAAAGATCGTAAAACCACCCATAATCAAAGAATGCCCGCTGAACCTCGAATGTGTTCTTGTAAGCTCCGGTATGTTCGGAACTACCAACCACTTTGCCGGGAAAATAGTCGAAACACACATAGATACAGATAAATTAAGTGAAACGGGCGACCACAAATCCTTCAGCATTGAAGCCATAAACCCGCTGATTTATATAGGTGGGGCCAGAGAATACAGGCAAATAGGTAAAAAGGTTGGCGATGCATATACTATCGGCAAAAATTTATTGTAATCTGGCTTATGATCCAGATTCCCGAAATCACAAAACTTAGCAGTCATCCCTTTTTAAACAAATTTTATAACTTTGTGTTGAATTTTTAACACAATTATTGGATGACTATAGCCCAGGCAGTGGACCGGCTGATCTCCAGGTCCCCTTTTCTTGAGGAAGCGCTTACAGATAATCTGATCAATGTATCCTCCCTGGCCCGGAAACTCAGGCCGGAGGTTGAAAAGATACTCGGAAAGCAGGTCCGCGAAGGCGCCATTGTAATGGCAATAAACCGAAGAGCTCCTGGTTACTATTTCAAAATAACCATGGGAATTAAAAAATTCATGGGCAATCTGGGTGACATCATCGTCAGGTCAGACCTGAGCGATTTCAGTTTCAGGAATTCCCCAACACTGATATCAAACCAGAGAAAACTGATGGAGGAAATAGGCACCGAAGGGAATGTTTTCTGCACCTTTTCCCAGGGGGTTTATGAAACAACTATTGTAACAAGCAATTCACTCGACAAGATCATAGAAAGGATATTTGCTGACGAAATGAAACTTTCGCAGAAATCGGGCCTGGGTTCGGTTACTATCCGGCTGCCTGAGGATAATACCGAGATATCGGGAGTGTATTACTATATCCTGAAAAATCTTGCCTGGGAAGGGATCAATATTTACGAGATCATCTCAACCAGCAATGAAGTAAGCCTGGTGTTTGCAGAGAAGGATGTTCACAAGGCATTTCCAATCCTGCTCAACCTAAAAAAACCGGGTATATGAATTAATTTTACTGCTTAAATGAAAAATACCCATCCGATATACGAACTGATTAAATCAAGAGTGCTGGTCCTCGACGGAGCTATGGGCACCATGATCCAGCAATACCGGCTCGAAGAGCCCGATTTTCGGTCTGACAGGTTTGCAGGCCATCCGGAGCCGCTGAAGGGGAACAATGACATTCTCAACATAACAAGGCCTGATATCATCGGTGAGATACACAACAGGTTCCTTGAAGCCGGGGCAGATATAATAGAGACCAACACATTCAATGCCAATGCAGTCTCGATGGCTGATTACGGGATGTCGCACCTGGTAAGGGAGATCAATACAGAAGCGGTAAGGCTGGCAAAAGAGGCTGCCATGAAATGGTCCAAAGCAAACAGCTCCAGTCCCAGGTTTGTTGCAGGCGCCATCGGTCCCACCAATAAGACAGCAAGCATGTCGCCCGACGTTAACGACCCGGGATTCAGGGCCATCAGCTTCGACGGGCTGAGGGACCTCTATTATGAGCAGGCTGAAGCTCTCCTTGATGCCGGCGCCGACCTGCTCCTTCTTGAAACCGTTTTTGATACACTTAATGCTAAAGCGGCACTGAGCGGCATAAACAGGCTTTTCCGCGACAAGCAGAAATCCCTGCCGGTAATGCTCTCTTTTACGATCACGGATGCCAGCGGCCGGACCCTTTCAGGGCAGACACTTGAGGCTTTTTTGTATTCAGTATCTCATTTCCCGCTTCTCAGCATCGGGTTGAATTGTGCCCTTGGGGCCAAGGAGCTGGCCGCCCATATTGAAGATCTCAGCAAACGAACAGAATTCTTCACAAGCATCTATCCGAATGCGGGGCTGCCGAACCAGCTGGGGGAATATGACGAGAAGCCGGAAGAGATGGCTGTCTATATTGAAAGATTCCTTGAGAAAAAACAGGTCAACATAATAGGCGGCTGCTGTGGCACCACACCTGAACATATCGCTATTTTCTCTGAACTGGCCCGGAAGGCTCAGGCACGCATCCCTCCCGCTATAAAGCCTGCACTCAGGTTGAGCGGACTGGAACCATTGCCCGTTTTCGGGGGCAGTAACTTCATAAACATAGGCGAGCGTACCAACGTGGCCGGTTCAAGAAAGTTTGCGCGGCTCATCAGGGAGGAGAACTACACTGAAGCTCTGGCAATTGCGCGCAACCAGGTGGAAAATGGTGCCCAGATAATTGATGTGAACATGGACGATGCCATGCTGGACGCTGAAAAAGAGATGGTAAGGTTCCTTAACCTGCTGGCAGCCGAACCGGATATAGCAAGGGTGCCTGTGATGATCGACTCTTCAAAATGGAATGTGCTTGAAGCGGGACTGAAATGTCTGCAGGGCAAGGGTATAGTCAACTCAATCAGCCTTAAGGAAGGTGAAGGGACCTTTCTGGAACAGGCCGCAGCCATTAAGGATATGGGTGCCGCAGTCGTGGTGATGGCTTTTGATGAGCGCGGACAGGCGGATAACCTTGAGAGGAGGATTGAGATATGCAAACGGGCTTACGACCTGCTCACCGGCAGGGCAGGCTTCCCGCCGCAGGATATTATCTTCGACCCCAACATCCTCACCATATGCACCGGCATGGAGGAACATGACAACTATGCAGTTGATTTTATCAGGTCAGTTGAGTGGATCAGGCAAAACCTTCCTCATGCAAGCGTGAGCGGAGGCATATCAAATCTCTCCTTTTCCTTCCGGGGAAACAACCATGTAAGGGAGGCCATGCATGCAGCATTCCTCTACCATGCAATAAAGGCCGGACTTAACATGGGGATAGTCAATGCAGGGACGCTGATGGTATATGATGAGGTTCCGGCAGATCTGCTTAAGCTGGTCGAAGATGCCATATTCAACAGGAGAAAGGATGCAACGCAGAGATTGCTCAGGTACACCGAACAGACAGCCGGCCGCGATGAAAAAACCATTAAAAAGAGTGCGGAATGGAGAAACAGGCCCGTACGGGACCGGATAGTCCACGCCCTGGTGAACGGGCTTGATGAGTTCATTGAGACTGACGTTGAAGAGGCCCGTCCACGATTTGAAAGGGCTCTTGAACTGATCGAAGGTCCGCTGATGGAGGGGATGAATGTCGTAGGCGACCTTTTCGGTGAAGGTAAGATGTTCCTTCCCCAGGTGGTTAAAAGTGCCAGGGTAATGAAGAAGGCAGTGGCATATCTGCAGCCCTATATCGAGGCAGAAAAACTCGAGGGCGATACACGCAGGAATGCCGGGAAGGTATTGCTGGCAACGGTTAAGGGTGATGTTCATGATATCGGAAAGAATATCGTGGGGGTTGTTCTGGGCTGCAATAATTACGAGGTGATTGACCTGGGTGTGATGGTGCCGGCTGAAAAAATCCTGGATACCGCCTTAAGCAGTGATGCTGATGTGATCGGGTTGAGCGGACTGATAACCCCGTCTCTTGAGGAGATGGTAAACGTGGCCCGGCTCATGCAGGTCCGGGGAATGAATATTCCTCTGCTGATTGGTGGGGCAACAACCAGTGAAATGCACACTGCTGTAAAGATCTCGCCGGCATACGAGAATCCGGTGATCCATGTCAGGGATGCTTCAAAATGCACGGGTGTGCTTTCATCGCTGCTTTCAATAGAGCAAAAGCCGGATTATATCAGGAATATGAGGGAGAGATACAGCAACCTCAGGGAGAAACAGAAAAACATCAGAAAAGGGAAACAGTATATCACTCTGGAGCAGGCCAGGGAGAACAGGTACAGTTTTAAAGTCAGCGAAGCGGATATCGTGAAACCGGCCACAGGCGGGGTCCGCATCGACAACCTTGATCCTGAAACGCTCATACCATATATTGACTGGACCTTTTTCTTCCATGCCTGGGAAATCAGGGGAAAATATCCGGCAATATTCGATGACCCGGCCAAAGGTGACGAGGCACATAAGCTTTACAGTGACGCAATGGCCATGCTGGAGAAAATTACAAAAAACAAAATGCTTGAGATCAGTGGAGTTGCCGGCTTCTACCCGGCCGTATCCTCGGGCGATGATGTGATAGTTTACAACAATGACAACAGGGTACAGGAGTTAACAAAGTTCCTGTTCATCCGCAACCAGGAACAGAAAGAACCCGGTATACCAAACCTCTGCCTGGCCGACTTCATTGCACCGGCAGATACAGGGGTAACTGATTATCTGGGACTGTTTGCTGTAACCGCAGGCAAGGGCATTGAAAAATGGGTCAGAAAGTTTGAAGCGGCCAATGACGATTACAGCAGCATTATGCTTAAGGTGCTGGCCGACAGGCTGGCAGAGGCATTTGCCGAATACCTGCATGAGAGGGTCAGGAAGGAGTACTGGGGGTACGCCTCCGATGAGAATCTGAGCCCTGCAGAACTGCTTAAAGAGAGCTACCGGGGCATAAGGCCGGCTCCCGGTTACCCCGCCTGTCCCGAACACTCTGAAAAAGCCCGGCTCTTCAGCCTTCTCAGGGCAACTGAAAATGCCGGGATATCACTTACTGAAAGTTACATGATGTCGCCGGCAGCATCGGTTTGCGGTTATTACTTTGCCCACCCTGAAAGCAGGTATTTCAATATCGGAAGGATTCTTGACGACCAGGTAAATGATTACGCTGTGCGTAAAGAGATTTCGGCCCAGGAGGCGCGGGGACTGCTTTCCGAGCTGGCGGGGTGAAACCCCCATGCGAATGGAAATCCCGGCTGATGCCGTTCAGAATAACCGGGTGAGCCTCAGAAAACCTTAAAGGGCAAGAATTTCGGTAATCTTCTTTAGCTCAACATTGATCTTGTTGTGATGCTTTATGGACCTGTCAAAAGTAACAAATTCTATTTGTCTGTTAACAGACCCGACCATCACTCCGCTCCTTCCCTCCACAAGTCCCCTGACCGCCTGGTAACCCAGTCCACTGGCAAGGATCCTGTCAAATGCAGATGGGGAACCTCCCCTCTGGATATGGCCAAGTATTGTCACACGGGTGCTCAGATCAGGGAACCGATCATTCACAATTTTTTTAACCTCCATGCCCCCCCCGAAATCATCACCCTCGGAAACTATTATAATTGCCGAAGTCTCCTCATCCGTAATCCGCCTCTGGAGCCGTTCAAGAAGATCATCTATATGCGTTTTGGTTTCCGGTATCAATACCTTCCCGGCACCGCTGGCCATGCCGCTTCTGAGAGCAATAAACCCGGCATCGCGTCCCATCACCTCAACAATGAATACCATATCATGGGAATATGCAGTGTCCCTGAGTTTATCAACAGCATTTACAACCGTGTTAACCGCAGTATCGTAACCAATGGTATAGTCGGTACCGTAAAGATCATTGTCTATCGTACCCGGGAGGCCTATTACCGGGAAATCAAACTCATTCATGAATATCTTCGCTCCGGTAAAGGTCCCATCGCCGCCAATTGCAACAAGCGCATCGATTTTATGTTTTTTAAGGTTATCATAAGCTTTTTTCCTTCCTTCCGGGGTCCTGAAATCTTCACATCTGGCACTTTTCAGAATTGTGCCACCGAGTGGCAGGATATTCTTAACATCTTCCCTTCCCAGCGGTTTAATAACATCATTCACCATTCCATTAAACCCCCTGTAAACTCCAAAGACCTCCAGCTTATAATAAAGGCCGGTTTTAACAACAGCCCTGATCGCAGCATTCATTCCGGGAGAATCGCCACCCGAGGTCAGAACAGCTATCTTTTTTAATTCATCCATACTATCAGTATTTTTAGATTAAAAACTTCGGCAGAAATTGTAAATGGTTTAACCTATAAAAATGAAGCTGGTATAGGTCCGAATAATTTTAGTTTAGGGTATCAAAATTCTGTCCCTTTCCATCAAATGTTTATGTAGTCTCTCGTGAAGATCCTTTACTAAGCTTTTGTTTTCAGGATGTTCGGAAATATTAACAGTTTCTTCAGGATCAGTTTCGTGATCATAAAGCATCCGTGCATAAGTATTGCCATTATCCGGGTTAATCCATTCAGTGTAAGCATGTGTGGCTGTCACTATTGTTTCGCCATTTCCGGTCCTGTAAAAAACAGCTTCTTTCCATGGCTGGTCAGGATTATCAAAAAGTGGAGCGAAACTTCTGCCCTGAAGGTGAAAAGGAAGTCTGAGTCCTGCAAGCTCGACAAGCGAAGGATAAATATCTACAAATTCAACCAGCGCATCAGTCCTCAAGCCCGAATTCTTCCATGGTACACTTACTATTAACGGAGAATGAGATGCTCTTTTGAAGCTATTATGCTTGGCCCATAAACCATTTTCGCCAAGAGAGAACCCATGATCGCCCCAAAGAATAATGATAGTGTTATTGGCCATTCCCAGATAATTCAACGTTTCAATTAGCTTACCTATTTGTGCATCAACATAACTCACGCAAGCGTAATAACCATGTAACAAACGTAAGGCGGTTGTATCAGGCACCGGACCTCTTTCAGGAATCCCATAATAATTACGCAACTCCCACCATTGAGATCGTGCAGCACCAGGGGCATCTTTAGCAAATTCCATATTGGGAGGCAGTTTAATATCCTTTTCATCGTATAGATCCCAGTATTTGGCCGGAGCATTAAAAGGAAGATGAGGCTTATGAAAACCTACTGCAAGGAAAAATGGCTCCGAGCTGTTCTTGAAACTCCATAGTTCTTCTATGGCACGATTGGCTATCCTCCCGTCAAAATAGGCAATATCAGGAACATCAGCCCTCTCATAAGCCATTGCATTCGGACTTCTCCCTGTAACCCCTGCACGAATTTGTTCATCAATAATCCGAATATTTTCAGGCGACTGGTAATCACGGCGATCT
>SLKJ01000052.1 GCA_007134675.1 Bacteroidales bacterium | reverse complement strand
TAAAATTACACACAGACGCATGAAAAAATTTTATGGGAAAGCGCAGCGGTTCATCCTGTAAGTCATAATTTTGTTAATTCTCAAAACAAAATTCTGGCTTTTTACAGGATAAATGTAGATGAAATGTTTTTTATTTAAAATTACACACTATCAAATGAAAAAAATTCATGTGAAAACGAAGTGTTTCCGAGTGTAAGTCAAAATTTGATTATATTCGTCAAAATTGCATGGACAGGAATTAAAGCCCGGTTATAAATTGCTCCGGATTAATGAAGTTAATTGTGGTTACCAAATGTGAAGCATGAAATATTCCAGTAATATGGTTTTTTCAAATGACTATATTAATATAAAAGAACTGGTCAAAGCCAGCGATTCAAAATTATTAAAACGACTTCCCGGGTTTGCAATTAGCCTCCTTGCCCGAATTATCCGGCAGGATGAGATGAACAGGCTGCTGGAAAAGTACCGTCAAAACACCGGGGTTGAATTTTTGCCCGCGATCCTCTCTGAGTTAAACATCCATGCAGATATCAAGGGTCTGGACAATCTGCCGGAGAATGGAAAATGCTTTTTTGTTGCGAACCATCCTTTTGGAATAGCAGACGGATTGGTATTGACAAGCATCGTGGCAAAACGATATGGTAACCTGAAAGCCATCGGGAATGAATTATTTATGCTTATTCCCCAGTTAAGGCCTCTGATAGCTGCAGTAAATGTTTTTGGCAGTAATTACAGGGACTATTTAATTGAGCTGGACAGGGTATGTAAATCAGATGTTCCTATTACCCATTTTCCCGGGGGACTTGTTTCAAGAGTGAAAAACCGGAAGATCCGGGATTTTGAATGGCGCAAAAGCTTTATATCCAAAGCTGTTAAATGTGAGCGAGATATTGTACCATTTTATTTTACAGGCAGAAACTCATTACTGTTTTATTCTGTATATCTTCTGCGAAAAAACCTTGGAATAAAAGCAAATCTCGAATTAGCCCTCCTTCCGCGTGAGTTTTTCAGGAAAAGAAACAAGAAAATTGAAGTTATTATTGGCAAACCCATCTCATACCGGAAATTCGATAAAACAAAAACAGACAGTGAATGGGCGCAATGGGTTAAATCAGAGTTGTATAACCTGAAAAAATAGAGATTCGGACTAATACATTGAATGTCCTTTTTCACCTTGCAGCATAATCCCGGGAATTATTGAACCTGCCTGCACTTTTGTTGTTTAATACAATAAACCAAATTATTGAAAAATGGATAAATTTTCTTTTAAAACCAATATTAACTGTAATGGCTGCAAGTCTGCCGTAGCTCCGTTTCTTGACAGAGATTCAAGGATCAGCAGTTGGGAAGTTGATACAAACAGCCCTGATAAGATACTTCGGGTCGAAGGTGAAAATATTGATACCGCAGAGATAATTAAACTTATAACATCTGCAGGTTACCAGATAGAAATACTTTAATTTAATGGGTCTTGTTAAGGAAACCTGGGACGTAGAGGGGATGTCATGTGCATCCTGTGCAACAAGTGTGCAGAACATACTTGCAAATTACGAGGGTGTGCACTCTGCAAAGGTTAACTTATCCATCAACAGTGTTGTTGTTGAATATGATGAGGAGGAGACCGGATTATCCGATCTTGATAAGCAGCTCAGGCAGGCCGGCTATTCACTTGCTGCAAGAGAAACTGCTGATATAAAAACACGGGAGCAAAGAGAGGAAAAACAATTACTTACACTTCGCAGAAGATTTATATTTTCTGCCATTCTGACCTTACCGGTTTTTGTTTATGGAATGTTTTTCATGCATGCTCCTTATGCAAACTGGATAATGATGGTTCTTACCTTCCCGGTGATTACGGTTATGGGGCGTGATTTTTTCATAATAGCATGGAAAAAGGCTGCCCATGCTCAGGCAAGTATGGAGACGCTGGTTGCTGTTGGAACCGGGTCAGCATTCCTGTTCAGTCTTTTCAATACCTTTTTCCCGGGTTACCTGCTTGAAAGAGGTCACTATCCTCATGTATATTATGAAGCTGCAGCAGTAATCATAACACTGATTCTGCTGGGAAGATTTCTCGAAAAGAAAGCAAAATCAAAAACCTCTGAGTCAATAAAAAAACTTATGGGACTGCAGCCTGTAAGCGCCAGGGTAATAATTGACGGCAACATAACCGATATACCGGTTGACAAGGTAATACCAGGTCATACTGTGATTGTAAGGCCGGGAGAAAAAATCCCTGTAGACGGAACCCTTCTT
This sequence comes from Bacteroidales bacterium, assembly GCA_007134675.1. Taxonomy (GTDB): domain Bacteria; phylum Bacteroidota; class Bacteroidia; order Bacteroidales; family PUMT01; genus PXAP01. The sequence continues at coordinate 52,027 of SLKJ01000052.1, read as the reverse complement.
GAGGGGACGGCATGGATTGATGAAAGCATGATTACCGGCGAATCAATGCCTGTAGAGAAAAACCCCGGTGATAAAGTAACAGGGTCCACAATTAATGGAGCCGGAAGTTTCAATTTTGTTGCTGAAAGAGTAGGATCAGATACCATGCTTGCCCGCATTATCAAACTGGTGGAAGAAGCCCAGGGCAGCAAGGCAGGGATCCAGGCGATGGTGGACAGGCTGGCCGGAGTGTTTGTCCCCGTAGTTATCCTTATTGCAATTGCCGGTTTCATTGTTTGGAATATAACGGGTCCTCCCCCATCTTTCACATATGCAGTTGTCACTTCGGTTTCAGTACTCATAATTGCCTGTCCGTGTGCCCTCGGATTGGCAACTCCTACAGCCCTGATGGTTGGAATAGGAAAAGGAGCTGATCTTGGGATACTTATCCGTGAAGCCCAAAGCCTCGAGCTGGCAGAAAAAATTGATACCATAGTACTTGACAAAACAGGTACCCTGACTGTCGGTAAGCCGGAGGTGACAGAGTATGTAAGCAACACCAACGGAAATGACCAAAGTCTTGAAGGTTTGTTGCTTGAAGCAGAATCAAGATCTGAACATCCTTTGGGACAGGCTATTGTACGATATCTTTCAGCTAAAGGGACAAAACCTTCAAAAATTGACTCATTCAACAGCATTACCGGCAGGGGAATTGAGTTTACCAGGGGTGTCAGACGCTATCTGGCCGGCAACAGTGACCTTCTTGAGGAAAACAATGTTACGATACCTGCTAAATTAGTGGAGAATGCACTGAACTTTGAAAAAAAGGGTAAAACTCCGGTTTTCATCTCCATTGGCGGGAAAGCAGAGATGTTGCTGGCAGTTTCTGACAGGCTCAGAGAAAATGCCGCTGATTCAGTTTCAAAAATGAAAAAAATGGGCCTGGAAGTACATATGCTCACCGGCGACAACCGTGAAACAGCCCGCGTAATATCAGAAATGGCAGGAATAGATAAATTTGTAGCAAACGCCATACCCGACAGCAAACTTGATTATATTAAAGGACTTCAATCAGCCGGAAAGGTGGTCGCCATGGTAGGTGACGGAATAAATGACTCACCAGCCCTTACCAGAGCAGACCTTGGTATTGCAATGGGTTCCGGAACTGACATAGCCGTGGAGAGCTCAGATATCACAATCATAAAAGGTGATATCGATAAAATCATTACTGCACTGAAACTTTCAGGGGAGACGGTAAAAACAATCAGACAGAACCTCTTCTGGGCATTTATATACAATGTTACCGGTATACCGATAGCAGCCGGTATTCTCTATCCATTCACAGGATATCTGCTCAATCCAATGCTGGCAGGTGCAGCCATGGCTTTCAGCTCAGTTTCTGTAATAAGTAATAGTCTGCGACTTAAACACAGAAAAATACAGGCATAGAACCGGATATTATCATTTAACATATTTTAGGACTATTTCATCCTGTAATAATTACCATAAGGCCAGCGTTTTATCTGACAGGTTCATTCAGGACGGACAGATATGCTAAACATTAAGGTTTAACAACACGTTTAAATCGTATCATAGATGTTAACTTTACAGACTACAAAATCATCAGCATTATTCCAATGACAGCCAGAAAGAAGATAAGGACAGGTTTATATATTTTTCTAGCAGTTTCCCTTTTAGGGATTATTCTTTATCCCAAAATCAAACCGCTTTTGGCCGGTAACAATAATTCTCCCGGGGGTGGAAATCCTGCCTTGCAAAGAGGGCCGCAGGCCCTTAACGTTCAGGCCCTGGTCATAACTCCAAAAAATCTCAGTGAAATAAGAAATAGTACAGGTACTCTGATGTCAGATGAAGAAACAGATCTTTCATTTGAAACCTCCGGCAGAATTGTTGGAATCTATTTTCAGGAGGGTACCCATGTCAGGGAAGGAGAACTGATGGCCAAAATAAATGACCGTCCCCTTCAGGCGCAGCTTCAGAGACTCGAAGCGCAGAAACGGCTGGTTCAGGAAAGAGAATTTCGCCAGAGAAGCTTACTTGAAAGAGATGCCATCAGCCAGGAGAGCTATGACCAGGTAGTTACAGAACTTCAGGTAATTGAGGCAGATATAGCTCTTATTGAGGCGAGAATTTCCGAAACCGAATTAAGGGCTCCTTTTGACGGAGTTGTTGGTCTCCGCCATGTAAGTGAAGGTACTTATGTAAATACCAACACGAAAATTGCCCGGCTTGTAAAGAACAAACCTCTTAAAATAGAATTTTCAGTCCCCGAACGTTACTCGGGCGAAATATTGCCCGGTTTTCCTCTAAGCTTCATGGTTGATGGCATTTCTGATACATTCAATGCACAGGTTTACGCTGTAGAACCCAAAGTTGATGTCAGAACACGTGCTGTTGTTGTAAGAGCACTATACCCAAACATCAATGAAGAATTAAAACCAGGACGATTTACCAATATTACCCTCCAGCTCTCTGAAACAGACAATGCCGTGGCAATCCCCACAGAGGCAATAATTCCTGAAATGGAAGGCGAAAAGGTTTTTGTCTACAGATCCGGACGGGCTCAGCCAGTTTATGTCAGTACCGGGTTAAGGACCGAATCGCATATTCAGATTGTTCGGGGACTGGAGTTTGGGGATACACTGCTTACCTCGGGTGTAATGCAGCTCAGGCCCAATTTGCCTGTTGAAATCTATCATTTTCAGGAAAACGGTCGTTAATAAAAATGGTATAATGAGCCTTTCATCACTAAGCATAAAGAGACCGGTACTGTCGACAGTATTCACTTTGCTGATTTTGCTTTTCGGTGCAATAGGTATGACTTTTCTGGGTGTCAGGGAGTTCCCCAGCGTTGACCCCCCAATAATTAATGTCAGGGCAACCTATCCCGGTGCCAACTCTGATGTGATAGAGACCCAGATAACAGAACCACTGGAACAATCAATCAATGCAGTTCCGGGCATCCGTTCCTTAACCAGTACAAGTCGCCAGGGTAGCAGCAGTATTACCGTAGAGTTTGAACTTAGCGTTGACATGGAAACTGCAGCCAATGATGTACGTGACAAAGTAGCACAGGCCCAGCGACTTCTACCACGTGATGCTGATCCTCCGGTAGTGGCTAAAGCTGACGCTGACGCCAGTCCTATAATGTTCATAAATGTCCAGAGTGCTGAGCGTTCTCTTCTTGAGTTATCAGAGATTGCAGACCTGACCCTGAGAGAGCAACTGCAGACTATTGATGGTGTAAGCGCGGTATTGATCTGGGGTGAAAAAAGATGGGCCATGCGGCTTTGGCTGGATCCGGCAAAACTGGCAGGTTACGGACTGACCCCCCTTGACGTTCGAAATGCAATCAGTCGTGAGAATGTTGAACTGCCGGCAGGTAGAATTGAGGGAAATACAACTGAATTGTCCATACGGACACTGGGACTGATGACGACAGCTCAGGAATTTAACAATATGATCATCTACCAGTCCGGCGATCAGGTGGTCCGTTTTTCTGACGTCGGACATGCAGAACTGGGCCCTGAAGATATCAGGGGCATGATGAAAAGAGATGACATTCCTATGGTAGGTACTGCAATCGTACCACAACCGGGCTCAAATCATATAGAAATAGCCGATGAGGTATACAGAAGACTGGCGATGATGGAGAGAGACCTTCCTGATGATGTGATTATCGATATTGGTTTTGATAACACCCGGTTTATCAGGTCGTCGATAATGGAAGTAAGGAACACGATTTTTATTGCCTTCTTTCTTGTTGTGCTGGTAATATTTTTCTTTTTGAGGGACTGGCGGACAACTTTAATACCTATTCTTGTTATTCCTGTTTCTCTTGTAGGTTCATTCTTCATCATGTACATGGCCGGATTTACAATTAATGTGCTTACCCTTCTCGCCATTGTTCTTGCTATCGGACTGGTGGTTGATGATGCTATAGTAATGATGGAGAATATATACTCCAAGATCGAAAAAGGGAAGAACCCGGTTCAGGCAGGTCTGGAAGGTTCAAAAGAGATATTTTTTGCCATTATAGCAACCACAATTACCCTTATAGCTGTCTTTTTCCCCATCGTATTCATGGAAGGGATGACAGGCAGATTGTTCAGGGAATTCAGCATTGTAATAGCAGGTGCTGTGGCAATTTCTTCATTCGTTGCATTGTCGTTCACCCCAATGCTTGCCACAAAGATATTAAAGGTGAAGAAAAAAAAACATGGGAAATTTTATGAATCGACTGAAAAGTTTTTTCAAAACCTGAACCTGCGATACAAAAATTCACTTGAAAAATTCCTTCAGCGCAGGAGGCTTACGTTTCTGATAATTGGAGGTTCGGTTGCAACCATTGCATTGCTCTGGTTGGTAATCCCATCAGAGATGGCACCACTGGAGGACCGGTCGCAGGTTATAATCAATATTACCATGCCCGAGGGGGCATCATATGAATTTGCTCAGAGTTATAATGAGGAGATAGCTCAGATGACCAGAGATGTTGTTCCTGAACATGAGCGTGAAGGCATACTTGCATTAACCCGCGGAACCTGGAGTTTCGTAAGGATATTGCTCAAACCGCCCGGCGAGCGTGAACGGTCCCAGATGGAAATTGCAAGGGATCTGACTGTTGAAGTAAGGAACAGAACAAGGGCAATGGCCAGGGTTATGCAACAATCCACATTTGGAGGGAGGCGATCAGGTATGCCCGTTCAATATGTGCTCCAGGCAACAAGTATTGATAAACTAAGGGAAGTGCTTCCTGAGTTTATGGAAAAGGTAAATGAAAACCCTGCTTTTCAGATGGCCGATGCAAATCTCAAATTTACAAGGCCTGAGCTTCGAATACACCTGAACAGGGAAAAAGCTGCGCTTATGGGAGTTTCCACAGAGAATATCGGACAGACACTTCAACTCGCACTGAGTGGTCAGAGGTTTGGATATTTTTTCATGAACGGGAAACAGTACCAGATTCTGGGTGAAATGCAGAGAGAAAACAGAAACAAGCCGCTTGATCTTAAATCTCTTTACGTGAGAAGCAATAACGGTGATATGATTCAGCTTGATAACCTTGTAACACTTACTGAAGAGACTGCTCCCCCTCAATTATACAGGTATAACAGGTTTGTTTCTGCAACAATTTCAGCAGGACTTTCTGATGGATGGACAATTGGACAGGCACTGGATGAAATGGACAGGATTGCAGATGAAACCCTGGATGACACTTTCCGGACTGCACTGGCAGGTGATTCCAAAGACTTCCGCGAAAGCGCATCAAGCCTTATCTTTGCATTCCTGCTGGCACTTGTCCTGATCTTCCTGGTTCTTTCAGCACAATTTGAAAGCTTCAGAGACCCCGTAATTGTTATGATGACGGTACCACTTGCACTTACCGGCGCCCTGATATTCATGTGGTATTTTAACATTACAATGAACATTTTCAGCCAGATCGGAATTATTATGCTTATCGGATTGGTTTCAAAAAACGGGATCCTGATTGTCGAGTTTGCAAATCAGCGTAAAAGAGCAGGAATGGAGAAGATAGAGGCGATTAAATATGCTGCTGCAGCCAGGTTCAGACCAATTCTAATGGTAAGTATTTCAACCATATTGGGTATTCTTCCGCTAACACTGGGGCTGGGTGAAGGAGCACAAAGCCGTATAGCAATGGGTGTGGCGGTTATCGGGGGACTGCTGGTGTCGACATTCCTTACCCTTTACGTTGTACCGGCAATCTATTCATATGTATCCAGTGAAACAAAGACACAAAAAAATGAAGATAAATCAACTGCTGCTGCTTAATATTATCTTTTTAATAAATTTTATCAATCTGGACGGACAGGAAAAGTATGAATTGAGTGAATTCATCAGCATAGGAATAGAGAATAATTTTTCACTGCAAATTGCACGTAACAGGCAGGAGATTTCAGACAATAATTTCACCCGCGGAAATGCCGGCTTTTTTCCTGTACTGGATCTCAGCACAAGGCATTCAGGAAATGTCAACAATACAAGACAATCTTTTGCAGATGGCGGAACCGGAAGCACCAGTGGAATACATAATACGGTGACAAATGCAGGGCTCAACCTTGGCTGGAATCTTTTCAGCGGTTTCAGGGTACAGACTACTTACAGCAGGCTGGAGGAACTAAAATTACAGGGTGAAATGAGCACAAGACTTGAACTTGAAAGCTTTATTGCCCGGATGGCATCCGAATATTTTAACTATATTCAGCAGACAAGGCAACTTAATAACCTGATTTATGCCGTTTCCCTTTCAAGGGAAAGATTCCGTATTGATGAAGAAAGATATCTGATCGGCTCAGGATCCCGTCTGGACATGATGCAGTCACGCGTGTTTCTTAATGCGGACAGCTCAAGGCTTTCACGACAGTATGAAGTGCTCAGAGCCTCTCAGATACGTTTGAATGAGCTGCTGGGGGTACAGGATTTCGATTTGCTGTTTGGCGTAAAAGATACTGTTATCGTAGTAGATAAAGGTCTGTTATATGAGGATCTGTTGGCAAGAACCCTTGAACAGAATGCCAACCTGCTGCTTGCTGAAAGTAATCAGAAAGTCTCTGAACTGGACCGGCAGGTTATTGCTTCCCGAACCTATCCTTATCTGAATCTAAACACCGGATACGGTTATACATTCAGCACTTTCCAGACAGGAAATATTAATAATCAGCATACGCTGGGCTTCAATTACGGTTTTACCATCGGCATAAACCTTTTTGACGGCTATAACCGCCGGCGGGAACTGAGCAATGCAACGATAGAGATCAATAACCGCGAGCTCCTGTATCAGCAACTTCTTCAGGAGGTAAAGGCCGACCTGTTAACCATTTTCAAGGCTTACGACAATAATCTGAGGTTGCTTGAAATGGAATATGAGAACCTTGAAACAGCACGGGCTAACGTTGAGATTGCTTTTGAACGTTACAGACTTGGAGCACTTGCGGGAATTGAACTGCGCGAGGTGCAAAAAAGCTTGCTGGAGGCAGAAGAGAGACTTCTTTCGATACAATATCAGACAAAACTGGCAGAAATATCACTGTTGCAGATTTCAGGCAGGATAACGGAATTTATAGGTGCCTGAATGCCGGGCTAAATATCTTTTAAAAGCACATTTTCAGCACTTTTCTCAAGATGCTTGTTAAAAGAGGCCATCAAATTCTTTATCTTTTCAAAATTCTGATCCTTTTTGGCAACAAGCACATCCATTCCACGGTGATCCAGTTTATCTGTAAGGTATTTGATAGATAACCGGTTAATATCTACTGCGGGCTGGTAAGCCGTCTCTTTATCAAACTTTGTTTTCACTGCAGAGACTACCTGAATATCAATCAGTACATACAGAATCTCCATGACAAGTCTTATCGGTATATGAAGTTCGTTGCTTATTTGTCTTGCTGTATAGGGAGGAATTCCCTTTTCGAAATTTTTAATCAGCAGATGAGTTATATACAAAGTTACAATCCTTCGGTTATAGATACTCATATTTCTGGTTTCCGACTCGTATTCATATTGTTCAATATTCTGATTTGCAAATGATATCTCAGCACCGAAAAGAACTACGAGCCAGCTTACCTGCATCCACATCAGCAAAAGGGGAAGTGCGGCAAAACTACCATATATTGCATTGTAGCGTGATACACCGACCTGAAAATAAATATATCCCCATTGCACCAGCTGAAAAAGCGTTCCCGCTATGATCCCTGCCAGAAGGGCGGATGTGAAATTAACCTTGGTATTTGGCATGATCATATAAAGAATGGTAAAAATGAACCACAGAAGAATATACGGTATAAGTCTTACAATAGTCATAATTACCGGGCTAAAATATCCGAGAAGGGTAATATTTGAAGTAATTTCATCTAATTGTGTTGTAAAAAAAACAGTAAAAAGGTTTGAGAGAAAGATAAAGACAGGGGCTATCAGGATCATTGAAAAATAATCGGCAAATTTTCTTGTAAAGCTCCTTGACTGATTTACCTGCCAGATATTGTTGAAAGAGTCTTCAATGTGACTGAAAACCTTCATCACTGTATAAAAAAGTATAACCAGTCCGACTGCTGCCATGACCCCTCCCTTTGTTGCCTCCAGCAGTGATTGTGAAAAACTCAGCACCCACTCCAAAACCTCCTCCCTGCCGGTAAAGACTTTTGACAATTCAGCTTCAAGATATCTTTCAAGGCCGAATCCGGTAGCAATTCCAAATGCCATTGCAACTATGGGAACAAGAGAGAGAAGGGTGTAAAAAGTCAGTGCAGAAGCCTGAAGATAAACCTTATCCTCGTACAGACCCCTCACTGCTATTATAAAAATCTGAAGCTGCCTCAATAAAAATGCCCTGACCGGTGATAATTCATCGAGGGGCATCCTCCAGATGTCTTTTTTTAAAAAGTGTAACAGCTTTTTTATTTTCAACTTATAATCCATAAGCTCCGGATTTGTATTGACCAACTATATTAAAAGGTCTTCAGCTTATTTACAAGCTTGTCTGGCATTTATGAAAGCTTCTTAAGCGCTTTCTCAATCCGGTCGAACGCCTCATCTAATTTAGAATCGCTTGTAGCATATGATATCCGGATATGATTTGGAGCACCGAATGCTTCGCCCGGAACAGCGGCAACATGGGCTTGTTCAAGCAGAAACAGGCAAAAATCAGTATCATCTTTAATAACTTTCCCCTCATGAGCTAACCCAACATAACTACTGATATCAGGAAATATATAAAAAGCACCATCAGGCTTTGACAGAACCATACCAGGAATATTGCCGGCACGTTCAATTACAAGGTTACGGCGGCGCAGGAATGCCTCCCTCATTTTTTCGGTGTAGGAATTGTCTCCGTTAAGTGCAGCTACAGAGGCTTTCTGGGCAATAGAAGAAGGACCTGATGTAAAATGTCCCTGCAATTTACTACAGGCTTTAACTATCCATGTCGAAGCTGCCATATAACCAATTCTCCATCCGGTCATTGCATAGGCCTTTGATACTCCGTTAACAACAACTACTCTGTCGCGCAACTCATCAAAATCTGCAATCGAATTATGCTGACCGAGGTAATTTATATGCTCATATATCTCGTCTGATATGATGAAAACATTTGGATACCTTGTCAGAACCTGGGCAATGTCAGAAAGTTCATCTTTCGTGTAAACGCTTCCGGTAGGGTTTCCCGGAGAACATAAAAGCAGCACTTTGGTCTTTGGAGTTATAGCTTCTTCAATCTGTTCAGGAGTAACCTTAAAACCTGACCCGATTCCTGATTGAATAATAACATTTGTTCCACCTGCAAGTTTTGCAAGCTCTACATAACTGACCCAATAGGGGGCAGGGACGATAACCTCATCACCTTCATCCACAAGTACCATCAATGCATTGGCAATTGAGTGCTTGGCGCCATTTGATACGATAATATTTTCCGTTGAATAATGAAGGTTGTTTTCACGAAGGAGCTTTTGCGAAATTGCCTCCTTCAGATCAGAATATCCACCAACAGGTGAATAAAATGAAAAGTTATCGTCAATTGCTTTTTTTGCAGCATCTTTTACATGTGGAGGAGTATGAAAATCAGGCTCACCGACGCTCAGATTAATTATATCTTTTCCCTGGCTTTGCAGATCCCTGCTCTTCTGATTCATCGCCATTGTTTGTGAACCTGAAATCTTCCTGATCCTCCCTGATAGTTTTTCCATAGCAATCATCAATATTTTACTTTTAAAATGTTTTATTTATTCTGAATATATTTTTAAGTTATGCCTTAAAAATAGAAAAATATAACCTATTGTAAGCAGACTGGGTAAAAATAATTAATATTGTATGATAAAATAAAAGAATTATGTCTGCAATACCCGAGATACTCAAATATACACTTCCTGCCCTGATAGTATTTTTTACAGCTTATCTGCTTATCAGGAAATTTCTGGAAAATGATCAAAAGCTGAAAAAGGTTGATCTGATGTATAAGAATGAGCAATACCTGCTTCCCATCCGGCTGCAGGCATATGAACGGTTGGTCCTCTTCCTTGAGCGGATTTCGCCGGAATCACTTATTATGAGAGTCAACCGGCAGGGAATGACAAGCCAGCAACTCCATTCGGAGCTTATTGCCACTATCCGTTCAGAGTTTGAACATAATCTTTCCCAGCAGATATATGTCAGCGGGGAAAGCTGGGAAGTAATAAGAAACGCACGATCCAATCTGATCAGAATCATTAATGAGGCAGCGAAAACTATAGAACCTGATTCCCCATCACTTAAGCTGAGTCAGACAATACTTGAAACAATAATTGATAATGAGAATACACCCACCAATGTTGCAATTGGTCACATAAAAAAAGAGATAAAAGAGCTTTTTCAATACTGAATATAAGCGTTGGACTGGTGCCGCTATCTGAAGCCGATATAGTATATGTATCCTAAACTGATATTAAAATGATAATTTTGAGGATTTTCAGGGGAATGCTTTGCAATATTCGATAGTCCCGCCGAACCTCGAATAGTCACTTTAAAATCAAAGTCATCGTATAGCCTTACCATAATGCCAAAGCCTAAAACCAGACCATAGTCAAAAGACCGGAAGTCAGCCTTTACATTATCATTAACATTAACAGTTTGTCCACCATCCTGGTAATCACCCCTTCTGGTAGCATTTACAAGCCAGGCTGTATAAGCACCCGTATTAATAAAAAAGCGGGGATCTTTTCCAGTGGTCCACTGGAAATAAACAGGAAGGGAAAGATAATTCAGATTTGTATTAACATCAAAAACATTGTCTGTTGCACCTTTTTGCTCGAATGCAAGGGATGCACCCAGCGACCTGGATTCGCAAAAGTAATAATTCCCGGAAAGACTTACATTTGCCCCAAAGTTTTTTTTGTGCCGGTCAAACTGAGAATCTGAGTGGACTCCGGCTATGTTTAACCCCGCATCCAGAGAAAGATATCTGAACTGAGGATTATTTTGTCCTTCCGCACTAAGGCAATTCAACAGGAAAAGTGGGAAAGCAACAAAAAAAATAATTATGATCATCATATTTTGTTAGTCTTACCAAAAATAGGTAAAACCAGAACAAAAAAAAGGGTCCGCCATAAAAAAATAACGGACCAAACTAAATTATCCTGTTTACATCAGCTCTATGCTTCTTTTCACAAAACTTGACAATTCTTCTCCTTTCAGCATATTATTGGAAAGGAGAGCCAGATCTATCAGCTGCTTTACCAGTTTATTATCTTCAGAAAACTTTTGCAGACATGCTTCTCTTTTCCTTTCAAGATCATCTATTTTTTTGTTTAAATCATTAATACGATCTTTTTCTTCCTGGCTGACCTCCTCCTCTTTTTTACCTTTGTTTAATTTCTCCAGCTGCTCTTTGCTTGATTTGACCGGACTGATTTTTTCGTCTATCTTTTCCAGCTGCTTCCCGGCAGATTTATCCTTATCTGCCGCCAGTTTTACTATTAGAGGATGATTGGAATTAACTACGAGATTATAGCTATCCGGCATTTCTCCATAGAATCCCATGCCTCCTCCAACACTTGACATATCCTTCATTCGTCTCATAAACTCTGACTGGGTAATGGTGACAGGATTTTCATTTTCACTCATATTTTCAAAGGATACGGTAAATACTGGTTTGTCGGGTAAAACACTGCGGAATACAACTGAAAGGTCATTTTGCTGCTCAGCTGATAGTTTTGAATCTATATTGTCCTCTTTTAATATTAGTTTATCTGTAACGTCTGAATCGACACGGACAAAGCGGGAATTTTTAAATTTGGTTTCGATATGGTTAAGGAAATGAGTATCGAGCTGGCCATCCATAATAAGAACATCATAACCTCTCTTTCTTGCTGCTTCGATGAAAGGATACTGTTTTTCCTTATCTGTGGAATACAGATAAACAAGGTTTTTATGCTTGTCTGTCTGATTATCTTTGATCATTTTTTCATATTCTTCAAACGTAAAATACTTGTCATCAGTATTTTTAAACAAAGAAAACTTCTCTGCCCGTTCATAGAACTTATCATCACTCAGCATTCCGTATTCAATGAAAATTTTAAGATCATCCCATTTCTTCTCAAATTCCTCCCTGTCTTTTTTGAAAATATCCATCAACCGGTCAGAAACCTTTTTGCTGATATGTGCTGATATCTTTTTAACATTTGAATCACTCTGTAAATAGCTTCTTGAAACATTAAGCGGGATGTCGGGTGAGTCAATTACCCCGTGAAGCAAAGTAAGAAATTCTGGCACGACACCTTCGACCGAGTCAGTGACAAAAACCTGGTTAGAATAAAGCTGTATCTTATTTTTCTGGATTTCGAAATTGCTTTTAAGTTTGGGAAAGTAAAGGATCCCTGTCAGGTTAAACGGATAATCAACATTCAGGTGGATATTAAACAAAGGTTTTTCATTCATCGGATAAAGATCCTGATAGAACTCATCATAGTCATCCTGTTTAAGATCAGCAGGCTTCTTTGTCCATGCAGGCTCAGTATTATTAATTATCCGTGGTTTACCTGTTTCAACCTCCTTGCCATCTTTCCATTCCTTTTCCGTTCCAAAAGCGATCGGTACCGGCAGGAATTTGCAATACTTTTGGAGCAGCTCAAGAACGCGGTTTTCTTCCAGAAACTCTTTAGAATCATCTGACATATGAAGCACTATGTCAGTCCCCACATTCTCCTTTTCGATTTCTTCAAGGGTATAGCGGGGACTTCCGTCACATGTCCATTTAACAGCCTGTGAATTCTCCCGGTATGATTTTGTGTAAATTTCAACCTTTTCAGCCACCATGAATGATGAGTAAAAGCCCAGACCAAAATGGCCGATAATGGCATCAACTTTATCTTTGTAGCGTTCCAGAAAATCCTCAGCGCTTGAAAATGCAATCTGGTTAATATACTTCTTTATTTCATCTGCTGTCATTCCGACACCCCTGTCTGATACAGTAAGCGTTTTTTTCTTTTTATCATTTTTTACATGAACGGTCATATCACCAATATCACCCTTGTATTCACCAACTGATGAAAGAGTTTTGAGTTTTCGTGTGGCATCTATTGCATTTGAAATAAGTTCTCTAAGGAATATCTCATGATCTGAGTAAAGGAACTTTTTAATAATAGGAAAAATGTTCTCGGTTTTTACATCAATCTTACCCTTTTGCATATCTTGTGATATTAAAGTTAAACACACATTTTTTAAACTTCTACCCTGTTTTCAAAGCCTGTGCCAAAAAATATTCATGACAAATCGTCACTAATTCCCACAAATTAAAATACTGTGTAATACAGAAACAAATAAATAGATGCTATTTATTAAACTGGATATCTGAAACATGTACCCAAAAACCATTTTTAAACCTGAGTGCGTCATATGAAAGATCTGGTCCGTAATACCTGTACTGCCCTCTGAACCTGGGCAATGATGGGGACAGGTGATCATACACAATCATATCCAGATCAGGCACGTACCTCAAGAACATAACGACACCGGCTGAGTATTCGAAAACAATCCTGTGCTTTAAGTCATCTCCGAACCTGAAGATAGGGTAACCAAAAACAGGTTTGTTTTCAATGAAGGTTAAAACATCAATAATTTTAACATTGGTGAAATAATTATTGAAATCAAATCCTATAAGTGTGTAGAATTTCCGGTTATCATAATGAATTTTATGAACCTGGTAATAGAGGGCGCCATACCAGTTTTTATGGGAAAAGGAGCGGTTCTCTATATTTTTATCGTTTGTTTCCTTATGGTTCAAAAAGAAAAGGTCAATCCTATTGCTCTCCTTGTCTCTTAATTGAAGAAAGCCGGAATAGTGATGCCTGACCGGAGATTCTGAATAGTGCCATGAATAAATTCGCAGGCTTCTATCCTGAGAATATGCTTTACCCATTGATGGTACTGAATCAAAAGGATAATCAAATGAACCCGGATTTTTAAGTGTTTCCTTCAAAATATCAATTATACTGGTGTTTAATTGTTTTTGCTTATCTGGTGAGGTGGCACTGCCAAGTTCCATAAAAAGGATCATAAGAGAATCTTCGGCTTTTTCAGGGTCATAATAATTGCTGAAACCAGGAATTAAAATTCCGGTTAACAGAATGAATGAAATAATTCCAGAATAATTGAGTAAAGGAATCATCAGCATCTATATTAATAAATATATATATTTTAATATATTTTTATTACTTTTGTAAATATATTAAAATAACTATGGACATTAAATCCATGCTAAAAAAAATATTTACGCTCAGGTTGTTACTGGGTCTGTTTATTGGTGGTGTTCTGGGTTTTGCATACTACCACTTTATCGGGTGCAATTCGGGAGGATGTGCAATAACATCAAATCCTTACAGGATGACAGCCTACGGTATGCTGTTCGGGGCTCTGCTGATAAACAGATAACCTCAAATATCCTTCAAATTTCATTGAGGGATTCCAGGATTATATTGCAGGCAAATTCTATCTCTTTTTCGCTGATAATAAGTGGCGGAGAAATCCTAAAGCACTTTTCGTTGAACAGGAACCAGTCTGTTAAGAGGCCTTTTTCAATGCATTTTTTAATTAGTCTTTTTACTATACTTCCTTCTTCAAGTTCAACAGCCATAAGCAGACCTACACCCCTTACCCCAATGACAAATTGATGATCAATCAACCTTTTGAAAAGTAATCCTTTCTGCTCGGTATTTGAAACTATGTCTTTTTCAATTATATATTTTAATGATGCCAGACCAGCGGCACTAGATACCGGATGCCCCCCAAACGTCGTAATGTGGCCTAAGTCAGGATTATTTGATAAAGAAGTCATTATCTCCTTTGATGAGATAAAAGCCCCAAGAGGTAATCCGCCCCCAAGGCTTTTTGCAAATACCACTATATCCGGCACCACCTCAAAAAGATCCATTGCAAACAACCTGCCGGTACGTCCAAATCCGGTCTGGATTTCGTCAAATATAAGCAAAGCACCTTGTTCATCGCATTTCTTTCTCAGTTTATGCATAAAGCCGTCTTCAGGCAGGATAATTCCGGCCTCACCCTGAACAGGTTCCACAATAACACAGGCTGTATCATGAGATATTTCACTAAGAGAAGAAACGCAGTTAAAGTCAATGTGCCTGACTGATGGTATAAGTGGTCTGAATGCTCGTTTCTGAGTTTCATTACCTGTAACGCTCAATGCACCGAGTGTACTTCCGTGATAGGCATTTGTAAAACTTATTATTTCGTGACGTCCGGTATAACGCCTTGAGAGTTTGATAGCCCCTTCAACAGCTTCGCTGCCGCTGTTTGTATAAAAAACTGAATTAAGATCATCAGGCAGCAATCTGCATAGCATTTCTGCAAGCCTGACTTGTGGTTTCTGAATGAACTCTCCGTATACCATAAGATGCAGATGTGTATCAACCTGAGCTTTAATGGCAGAAATTACAGATGGATTATTGTGCCCGATGTTGCTTACCGAAACACCGGCTATAAGATCTAAATAACTCTTCCCCTCAGGAGAGTATAACCAGCAGCCTGAAGCTCTTTCTATTTCAAGGCCCAGAGGGAAACCGGAGGTTTGTGCAAGGTTATCAAAAAACAATTGCCTGTTGGATACCATAAAATACTGGGAGAGTTACTTGATCATCAGATTCAGGTCATCCATAAGCTTATCCTTATAGGATTTACCTATCGGTATGGATTTAGTGCCACCTTCCACAGGTATAATGATCGAGTTATCTTCGATAAGATTTATGCTGCTTGTATTAACAATATAGGAACGATGAACTCGTGAGAACCTGGAGGCAGGTAGTTTCTTCTCAATAGATTTCATTGTAAAATGTATAGTGAACTTATCGTCGTAGGTATTCACTATTACATAATTTTCGAGTGCTTCGACCCATAATATATCTTCATATTTTAACTTGATAAGCGAAGAATTCTTTTTAATGAATATTTCATTCTTTTTCCCGGTTTCTGCCGGCCCTTTCAGGTACTGACTGTAAGCTTTGTCAGCCGCTTTAAAAAACCTGCTGTACGCAATTGGTTTCAAAAGATAATCGGTCACGTCATATTCAAATGCCTCAATAGCATATTGTTCCTTGGACGATATAATTATGATCTGAGGAGGGTTTTTTAAAGTCTTGAGAAATTCTATACCTGTCATTTCGGGCATTTCAATATCAAGAAATATGAGGTGAACTTCATTTCCTGATTTAAAGAGGCTGATTGCATCCAACGCGTTTGAGAATGAATCGATGTGATTCAGAAAATCAGTTTTATTGATAAACTCCTCCACAACCCTTCTTGAGAGTTTATCATCATCTATAACTATACAATTCATACACACAAATCATATTTATTTAACTGATTATATTTTAGTTGAATCAGCTGTATAAATCAGTTTCCCTGTTTCGATCGCATGGAATCCTCATGGTTTTCTTCATTTAATTCTTTGAGATGAAGCCTGATAAGGATTTCTCCTGATTAATTTACTCCTGAACGGGTGTGATTCTACTTTGAAAATTAATAATAAAATAAATAAAAAATTGGATGAACAACTAATTTTCATTGATAAAAATAGGTTTTTTTCTGATAAAAATCAAACCACAAAACTTTCTGATAATTAATTTAACTTTTCCTGAAGGATTTTTTAATATAAAATTCTTTTTCGATAAGATCAGAACGTTTTAGAGATTTTCTTATCCAGTCCAGTTTAATTCTTTGTTTCTCGTGTTCACTTAAATGCCAGCTAATTCTCTTTCTTTTAAGCTCATTGCGAAGGTAATGCAGAATTATCCCGGCTGACACTGATACATTGAAGCTTTCTGTAAAACCGTACATATCGATTGTCAGGTATTCATCAGCCATTCCCATCAAAATATTTGAAAGGCCATCTTTTTCTGTACCGAATACAAGTGAAACAGGACCCTTACTCAGATTCAGATCACTGAGACACACCCCATCAGGCCGGGGGGTGGTAGCTACAATCCGGTAGTTTTGAGATTTGAGGGTATTAAAAAGTACCGAAAGATCTTCAGCTGAATCGGTATGCCGGTAAATGCTCAGCCAGTTTGAAGATCCCAGTGCAACTTCAGAATTAACCTCAAAAGTGTTTTTTGCTTCAATTACATGAACATCCTGAATTCCAAAACAGTCACATGTACGGAGAATTGCACTGGCGTTATGGCTCTGAAAAATATCCTCACAAATAACATTTATGTACTGCGTTCGATTTTCAAGTACCTTTTCAAAATTGGCCAATCTGCGTTTCTGCATAAACCCTGATAAATAATCAATTAATTCAGACGACATGATGAATCGGTTTAATTGTGAACAACTCTCCAAAAAGGCAAAAGTATAAATAAAAAAGGGAGTCGTTTCAGACTCCCTCTCAAAAAGATAAAATATGCTGATTAACTATTGAACAGTATCGTTAAGTTCACTACCAGCTTTGAATTTTACAACTTTTTTAGCTCCAATTGTAATTGGACTGCCGGTCTGTGGATTCCTACCGGTCCTGGCATTGCGTTTTGATACAGAGAATGAACCGAAGCCTACCAGTGCTACGCGGTCTCCTTTTTTAAGAGCATCTGTTGTTGTCTGTACAAAAGCATCGAGTGCTTTTTTCGCATCAGCTTTTGTAAGGCCAGCACTTGCTGAAATTGCATCAATTAGTTGCGCCTTGTTCATAGTAATTAATTTTAGGGTTAATAAAACTAGTTTATATAAAGATTCTTTTAAGACAAATATATTGCATTTATTGAGCATAGCAAATTTCATCGACAAAAAAATCCAGAAATATTGATAAAATGACTGTTTTTGTTAATAAAATGAGAAAATCCTTTCATTTCTGGTGTATTCCTTTATATTTTTCAATCAAATATCTGCCCTGTTTTACCGGGTGAACCTGTTTACTCTCCATACAAAAAATCGCAATATTTAGTGGATATTAAAAAAAATTATAATTTTGCATCGGAGAAATGGCAGAGTGGTCGAATGCGGCGGTCTTGAAAACCGTTGTTCCGTTATCGCGGAACCGGGGGTTCGAATCCCTCTTTCTCCGCAAAATTAAAAATGCAGAAGATTTCACGGTCTTCTGCTTTATTTTTGGAGAGATGCCGGAGTGGTCGAACGGGGCGGTCTCGAAAACCGTTGTTCTGCTATCGCGGAACCGAGGGTTCGAATCCCTCTCTCTCCGCAACACATTCCCGAATCAAACCGCACACCAGCGAAGCCTTTTTTTGAGCTCAATTCAGAATAAAGACCTGTTTTTGATGGAATTTTTATGAAATCAATGAGTAATATTTCTCATGAGAAATCATGAAAAAAATTGCATATCATGCAGTTTGCGGTAATATCCATTCAATTTTAAAAGTGTCGCATGTTTACCTCTTTCAACAATTCTTCCTTCATGCAGAACACATATATCATCAGCAAACTGGATGGTAGACAACCGGTGAGCGATTATCAGGGAAGTGCGGTTCTGCATCAGCTTAAACAAGGCATCCTGAACCAGCCTTTCTGATTCCGTATCCAGGGCCGAAGTTGCCTCATCCAGTATCATTACAGGGGGATTCTTTAAAACTGCCCTTGCAATGCTTATACGCTGTCTTTGCCCTCCGGACAATTTGCTGCCCCGGTCCCCTATCCTGGTATAATACCCATGTTTCGAAAGGCTGATAAAATCATGGGCATTCGCAACTTTTGCGGCATTGATAACATCCTGCTCGGTTGCGTTCTCAACACCAAAAGCAATATTGCTGAAAAATGAGTCATTAAAAAGAATAGGATCCTGGTTAACATTACCCATTAGTGCCCGCAGGTCTCTGATCCGGTAATCCTTTATTGACAACCCGTCTATAAGTATATCCCCCCTGCACACGTCATAAAACCTCGGTAGCAGGTCGGCCATTGTGGACTTTCCTGAACCTGACTGACCAACAAGTGCAATGGTTTTACCCTTTTCAATAGTGAGGTTAATATCTTTTAAAACCTCGAAATGATCATAGCTGAAAAAAACATTCCGGTATTCAATTGAATTTGAAAAATTCTCTATGGGAATTGCTTCCGGTTTTTCTCTTATATTATTGACAGCATTCATCACATCCTGGATCCTGTCTACCGAAGCAAGCCCTTTTTGAATATTATACATTGCACCGGAAAAAGATTTGGAGGGAGCAATTATCATATAAAACAGCATAAGGTAAGCAATAAAAACTTCTGAAGTAAGTCCACTGGTCTCCGCCAGTATCAGAGATGCACCGTAAACCATGATTATGATCATTACGGCAGTACCCAGAAACTCACTCAGGGGACTGGCAAGTGCTCTTCTTCTCTGAATTTTGATCATTATCCTGGTATACAGGAAATTCATGCTTTGAAATCTTTGCCGCATTTTTTTTTCGGCATTAAACGCCTTTATGATCCTCAAACCACCCAGAGTTTCCTCAATCATTGAAAGCAGCGATCCCATCTTTTTTTGCCCCTTTAATGAGGTTTGCTTCAGCTTACGGCCCAGTCTGCCGATTATAAACCCGCTTACAGGTAATAATACCAGGACAAATAAGGTAAGTGATGTGCTCATATAAAAAAGGCCGATAAGATATATCGCGACCTGAATCGGATCACGAAAGAGCATCTCCAAAGAGCTTATAACAGATGTTTCGATTTCCTGAACATCTCCTGTCATTCTTGATATAATATCTCCCTTTCTGGTTTCAGAGAAATAGGAAAGAGGCAATATCATTACTTTATCGTATATCTGATCTCTTATGTCCCTTACGACCCCGTTCCTTATGGGTGCAAGAAAATACATCGCCAGGTAATGGAAAAAATTCTTTAGAAAGGACATTGTCATGATCAATATGCTGAGAAAGATCAGGGCAGGGATAGGTCCCCTTGTTCTTATCATATTACTTACATAGTAATTAAAATGCTCCATTACCGAATCAAGAGAATATTCAAACTCTCCAACAGTTATTATTTCAGGCTTATTCTGGAGCAGGATGCCCAGGAAAGGAATAGCTATTGCTATAGAGGAAACGGTAAATACAGCCGAAAAAAGGTTAAGCAGGATATTCAGCGATCCTTGTCGCCAGTAAGGAATAAGAAATTTCAATATCTTTCCGATATTCTTCATATCTTAAAAAATGGATGGAATTAAATTTTTATTCCGGTATAATTGAAAGGAGTAATAGCCTTCAATTCAACCTTCAAGGACTCATCCACTTCCAGCGTATCAATAAATTTTTCAAAGTCATATTGCGTTACCTTTTTGTTCTTTCTTGTCAGGTCTTTTAAAGCCTCATATGGTTCAGGATAACCTTCCCTGCGTAAAACGGTCTGTACCGCTTCTGCTACAACAATCCAGTTGGCTTTAAGATCTGAATCAATTTTTTTATTATTTACACTGATTTTACCAAGCCCTCTTAGAATAGATTTAATTGAAAGGATAGTATGGGCAATCGGAACGCCTATGTTGCGGAGAACAGTTGAATCGGTCAGATCACGCTGAAGCCTCGATACCGGCAATTTACAGGCGAAATGCTCAAAAAATGCGTTGGCAATACCCAGATTGCCTTCAGCATTTTCAAAATCAATGGGATTAACCTTATGAGGCATGGCCGATGAACCTGTTTCACCTTTTTTTATAGATTGTAAGAAGTAATCCATTGAAATATAAGTCCAGATATCCCGGCAAAGGTCTATTAATATATTGTTTACCCGCTTGAGATTATCAAAAATTGCCGCAAGGTTATCATAATGCTCTATTTGCGTGGTAACCCGGGACCTGTCAAGTCCAAGTTTTTCATTCACAAAATTATTGGCAAATCCTACCCAGTCTATCGATGGATAAGCCACATGATGCGCATTAAAATTTCCTGTAGCTCCTCCGAACTTTGCAGAACATGGAATTGCTTTTAAGAGACCTATCTGCTTCATTATCCGTTCATGAAAAACCTGTATCTCTTTACCCAGCCTGGTAGGAGATGCGGGTTGCCCATGGGTCCTTGCCAGCATAGCTATTTCAGCCCAGTCCGACATTAAATCCTGAAGCTTCCCGAGGAGCTGTTCCATAAGCGGATAGTAGACTTCATGTACCGCATTACGCAGTGACAAAGGAACAGCGGTGTTGTTTATATCCTGGCTTGTTAATCCGAAATGTACAAACTCAATATACTCGCCTAATCCGCAATCTTTAAAGGCATCTTTTATAAAATATTCAACCGCTTTAACATCATGGTTGGTGATTTTTTCTATCTCCTTTACCCTCCCTGCATCTTCAAGCGTAAAGCTTTCATAAATATTTTTGATTCTTCTTATCTGTTTTGCCGATAATCCCTCAAGCCGTGGAAGAGGTATCTCTGACAATGCTATAAAATACTCTATCTCTACGTATATACGATATCTGATCAAGGCAAATTCAGAAAAAAATACAGCAAGTTCATCAACCTGTTGCCGGTATCTTCCGTCAACAGGCGATAATGCTGATAGTTTGCTAATTTCCATTATTCCGTGTTTTAATGAATACGGGCAAAGTTAAAAAAAATAAAGACTTTCGTTGAGTTTAACTCAAATTATGAACAGATCATAATTTATGTTATTTTTGTAAAGGGATATCAGGTTTCATAACTTTCCATTTCAACCTTATAAAAGTTTAATTGTTAAGAGATAATGACAAGTTCGGAATATTTCAGCAGGTTGCTCACTTTGACTATATCCCTGCTGATTTTTACATATACTGCTTCTGCCGATACCATACCTGAAAAAAAAACCCTGGTATACAGGTTTGACATGAAGACTGAGGTAGGACCTGCTTTATGGCGCAGGACACAGCAGAGCTTTCAGGAAGCTGAGGAACTGAAAGCTGATTATATACTGATTCATATGAACACATACGGGGGACTGGTTCAGGCAGCCGATTCAATACGAACCAGGATTCTAAATACTCAAATCCCGGTAATTGTATTTATTGACAACAATGCCATTTCAGCCGGAGCACTAATAGCTATTGCCGCCCAGCAGATATATATGCGTCCCGGAGGAAGTATTGGGGCTGCGACGGTTGTCGATGCAACCGGTGCAGAAGTACCCGATAAATTCCAGTCTTTTATGCGTGCAGCAATGAGGGCAACAGCAGAATCTCACGGAAGGGATACCCTGTTTATTGAAAATGACACAATATTAAAGTGGTACAGGGATCCGGTTATTGCCGAAGCAATGGTTGACCCCGCTATTTACATTCCGGGAATAATAGATACAGGAAAAGTACTGACCCTGACCAGTGACGAAGCAATCAAAGTTGGCTATTCTGAGGGACTGGCAGCAAATATTCCCGAAGTAATATCTTTGGCGGGAATTGAGAACTACACAATCGTTGAATATGAGCTGACAACAACGGAGGCCATTATTGGATTCCTTATTAACCCGCTATTCCAGGGTATTCTGATCATGGTAATAATAGGCGGATTATACTTTGAGCTGCAGACCCCAGGAATTGGATTTCCTTTCGGGGCTGCTTTTTTTGCAGCAATCCTGTACTTTGCGCCACTTTATATTGAAGGTATAGCTCAGAACTGGGAAATAGTTCTTTTTTTAGTTGGAATAATCCTTCTGGCGGTTGAAATATTTGCCATTCCCGGATTTGGTGTTGCAGGGATAGCCGGAATCATTCTTATGATTACGGGACTCACACTGGCAATGGTAGACAATATAGTTTGGGAATATGAAGGAGCCGGTCTTGAACCATTTATCAGATCTCTTTTTCTTGTAGTGTTCAGCGCTTTTATCTCGCTGGTCATCTCCATTTCTCTAAGCAGAAAGTTGCTGGATACCAGCATATTTTCTCATCTGGTGCTGAGCTCAACCCAGAATAGAGAGGAAGGATACACCAGTTTTGATTCTAAATTCGGTGATCTTAAAGGCCGTTCAGGTATTGCAGCAACATCTCTCAGACCATCAGGCCGGGTTGAGATTGATTATGAGCAGTATGATGCAAAATCACTGGTTGGGTTTATTAACAAGGGAGAAAAAGTGAAGGTGGTTAAGTTTGAGACGGGACAGGTATATGTCGTCAAGGATTCATAAAATTATTAAATTGAAATAAACAAAATCATTACCTTTATAATTCTGATTTGAAATTTTACTAACCATATATTAATATAAGATATGACTATAACATTCAATGAGCTAAGAAAGATAAAAGACAGCCTGCCGGATGGTAGCATGAAGAAAATCGCAAATGAATTAAACATGAGCGTAGAAACAGTCCGCAATTATTTTGGCGGATCAAATTATGATGATGGAGAGACTGTTGGCATCCATCTGGAAAAAGGACCAAACGGAGGAATAGTCGTATTGGATGATACTACAATACTGGATATGGCAAAGGATATCCTTGAGAGGAAAGGAGTCAGTTAAATTCATCCTTATGTTGTTAATCCGGCAGAAAAGATTCCTTTTCTGCCTTTTTTATTTTTTTTACATGACTGATTCATACAGAAATAGAATATGTGAAACAGAAAAAAAATATCTTCCGCTGCTTTTTGAATATTGCAGGTCACTTTTTAAAAATAATCTCCTTCCATCTCATGACCATCTCCACCATTACCGGGTATGGCAATATGCAAAAGATCTTCTTGCGGGGCTGTCAGATGAGGGCAGGGAATTGAGCATCAGAGATATCTCTCTTCTTATGCTTGCTGTATTTTTTCACGATACCGGACTGACCAAAACCCTGGATGAGAATCACGGACTGGAAAGCAGGAGAATCTGTGAGGAATTTCTAATCTGCAATCCTGATGTATTTGCTTTTCATGTTGATGTAGCATTGAAAGCTATTGAGATGCATGATAAAAAACAAATGAATATGGAAAAAAACGATGACTGCGGAGTAGATTTACTGAAAATCCTGTCCATATGCGACGATACTGATGCTTTTGGCAGTATTGGTATACTCCGGTATGCGGAGATTTATATTCTTCGTGGCATACCTGTTAAAACACTGGCGAATAAAGTTTTAACAAACATGGACTACAGGATTGGCTTCCTTTTATCGCAGAAATGGATACCCGAATCATATCTAAAAAAGCATACAGAAAGATTCCGGTATGCTTATGATTTTTATGAGAAACTTAAGTTGCCTGATTTCGGGCACAGTTCTCAAAACTACCGGAAAATCCTTGAATGTTATATGGGTGAGGTATATACAGGCGAGTCGGATCTGATGCAGTTTGCCTCAAACCTGGCAAAAAGTGATTATCCGGAAACGGCGAAATTCGGCACATTGCTTATATCGGATTTACAGGACAATTCGTTAAATTGCAGGTAAGTAAAACATCGATATGTTAAAGCAGTTCAAAGATTATATTAATAACGAAAAGCTTGTTTGCAGATCTGGTATCATAATGGTCGGGGTAAGCGGAGGAGTGGACTCAATGGTAATGATTGATCTGTTTCTGAAAGCCGGTTATAATATCTCAGCAGCGCATTGCAATTTCGGTCTTCGTGGTGAGGAATCTGATCAGGATCAGGCTTTTGTTTCTGAAAGATGCAGGAAATTAAATATCCGGCTCCATACAAAGCTTTTTGATACCATAGACTTTGCAAATGAAAAAGGATTATCTCTTCAAATGGCTGCCAGAGATCTGCGCTATTCATGGTTTGAATCTCTGATTGCTGACTTCCGATACTCGCATATTGCCATCGCACATAATAAAAACGACCTTGCAGAAACATTCCTGCTTAACCTTATCCGGGGCACAGGCATCAGGGGCTTAACGGGAATAAAGTCAAAAACAGGCAGTATAATAAGGCCCCTCCTTTTTGCATCAAGGAACGAAATTCTTGATTATGCTGAATCAAACAATCTCCCTTTTCGTGAAGATTCAAGCAATCTGGATGTCAAATATACAAGAAACCGGATCAGACATAAAATAATACCTGAATTTGAAAAAATCTCTCCGTCTTTTGTAAACAGTTTATATGAAACTTCCGGACGCTTAAAAGAGGTTGATGTTATTTATTCAGCATCTCTCAGCGAAAAGCTTGATAATTTGTGTCATGAATCAGAAGGGGAATGCCGTATAAACATTAATTCACTTCTGGCTCTTCATCCAAGGGCCACTCATTTTTATGAACTCTTCAAAAAATGGAATTTTTCCAGGGAAATGGTTCCTGATATTATTTCTTCACTGGGGGCGGCTCCTGGAAAAAAATTCTATTCACCTTCACACCGCATTGTTAAAGACAGAGATCATCTTATTGTGACTCCTTTACCTGCAGAAACCTTTGATCGTTACTATGTCGAAGAGAAGGTTAAAAAACTGGATCATCCTGTGAAGGTAAGATTCACAAAAACTAAATATTATCCGGGGTTCAAAATCCCGGATGAGATAAAAACAGCCTGCCTTGATTTTTCTCTTCTACATTTTCCCCTAATTATCAGAAGGTGGCAGAAAGGTGACTATTTTCAGCCCCTTGGATTAAACGGCCTGAAAAAACTAAGTGATTATTTTATTGATAATAAATTTTCACTGGTTGAAAAAGAGAAAGTCTGGATTCTGACTTCAGGTAACAGGATTGTCTGGATCATGGGCCACCGTATAGATGATCGTTTCAAGATAACAGAGAGGACAAAAGAGATCCTTATGATTACGCTTGAGGATTGAGATCCTTATGATTGTGCCTGAATACTGGCATCCTCTTTATCATTCCGGCTTTTCCTGAAATATTCAAAAAGAGTAACATTCATAAGAATAAGAAGTAATCCATACACTGAATCTTCTACGGGGATGGTCAGTATTCTGATCGAAAGGTTCTGGGTGTTGTCATACCAGACTACCTGCTCTTCAATAAAGGTACCGGTAAGCAATCCGTTGATAATAAAAAACGGGACCAGCAGGACCATATATGCGAAGTAGAATCTCCCCATATAGGGGGACTTTAAAACAACCTCATGAAATAGTATAAAAGCGGCAGTCAGGAAAAACGTGACAGATGTGTATAGCTTACTCAGGTTCATAACTGCAACTGTTATAAGAACAGCAACCAGAACGAATGATATAATACTTGAAAACCTGCCAAACAGATCTTTTTTGATCAGATAATTCAGTGAATCATATGTAAATACACAGGCAAAAGGAATAGTTATAAAAAACAGGATCTCTTCCAGCGGGAGATTAACAATATATATACCTGTCAGGTACCTCGGGTTAAACCCCCAAATTCCCATACTTGTATAAAGCATATCCCATAAAATGAATAAAGTACCTGTAATGGCAATTGACGGAAAGAGATATTTCCATTTTGAGTAAAAATAATTGCGCCTGTCAAAGCTTACTATAAAGGGGATAAGTATAGCAAAAAAGTTTATCAGCAGATATGTATACACGATTTAAGTTTTTTCGGGTCAGATGACTATTTTGAAGATATAATGATTAGTTATTCAAGATTTAAGATTTTCAAGAATACTCCTGACCTTTGGATATGCTATCCTGAACCACACAGTATAATTATCGGGATTTTTTTCAATATCGGCAGATAAACTATCCAGGTCGATATACTGAAAACTTTCTACCTCCCTGTGATCAGGTACAGGCTCATTGTCGCATACTCCAATAAGCACGTGGTCAAATTCATGTTCTGTCAGGCCGTTATCAAAATCTGCCCTGTAGATAAAGGTAAATGACTTACTTAGCTTACAATGTATACCCATCTCCTCCTGAAGACGCCTAACGGCTGCATCATGAACAGATTCACCGGGTCTTGGATGACTGCAACACGTATTTGTCCATAACCCCGGTGAGTGATATTTGCCGGATGCTCTCTTCTGCAACAGCAGGCTGCCTGAGCTGTCAACTACAAAAACAGAAAAAGCCCGGTGGAGAAGGCCTTTTCTGTGTGCTTCAATTTTTTCGGCTGTACCGGTTTGCCGGTCATTCTTATCTACCAATATTACCTCTTCATAAGTCATTGAAAAAGCCATTTAATTTTAAAAAAAGATATAGCAAGTAACCAGTGCTTTCTGGTATTGGAAATTCTGATCCTCCTGTTAAGCAGGGTTGTTGTTGATGTATTTTTAATTTTATTAAACAGACTGTAATAATATTTGTAGGCAATATATACACCTCTTCTGACAGAAGAGGGCAGCTCTTTGATACCTTCATAGCCGTGCCTGAAATCTTTTTCAATATCCTCCTCTATAGTCCGCCTTTCGGTTTCATTGAAATTGCTGATATCAACACCTGGAAAATAGGTGCGTCCAAGTGTTTTATAATCTGCCCTGAGATCCCGCAGAAAATTGATCTTCTGAAAGGCAGAACCCAGGCTCATTGCATTATCTTTTAGTTCCATGTATTTTTTTTCATCTCCTTCAAGAAATACCCGGAGACACATCAGCCCGATTACTTCGGCTGACCCCAGTATATATTTCTCATATCCGTACTGATCATAAGTTTTCTTGTCAAGGTCCATCTCCATACTCAGCAGAAAGGTTTCAATCAGCTCCCTTTCAATACCATATTTGTTAACAACATACTGAAAGCTGTTCAGCACGGGGTTGAGGCTGATACCTTCATCAATGGCCCTGAATGTGTCTTTCTTGAAGTCGTTCAGCAATCTCATCTTATCATAAGCATGGAAGGTGTCAACAATTTCATCGGCAAGTCTTACAAATCCGTATATCCCGTAAATGGGATTATGGAATCTTTTATTGAAAACTCTGATGCCCATAGAAAAGGAGGTGCTGTAAGCTGTTGTGGTGAGTTTACTGATCCTGAAGGATATTTCATCATAAAGGTCCTTCATTTTCTTATCATTTTAATTATTTCTTTTGCAGCAACCTGTCCGCTTATAATTGTAGGAGGCACTCCGGGTCCGGGGGTTGTGAGCTGACCGGCATAGACCATGTTCTTCAATTTAGCCGAATGAAGCTTTGGTTTTAAGATTGCGGTCTGCATAAGTGTATTCCCCAAACCATATGCATTTCCTTTAAAAGCATTGTAATCGGATGAAAAGTTATTGTGAGCATAGCTTCTTCTGAATACAACATGATCACGCACAGGTTCCCCTGTGAGTGCTTCAAGACGATCCAGAACAAGGTCATAGTATTTATCCCTTACAGTTTCACTGTCTTCAAGTCCCGGTGCCACCGGTATCAACACAACAAGGTTTTCCATACTTTCGGGGGCAACAACCGGGTCAGTCTTTGATGTTACTGAAGTATATAAAAGCGGATTGGATGGCCATTGCTGTTTTTCAAACAGCTCAGCAGCATGTACTTCAAAATCCTGATCAAACATAAGATTATGATGAATCATATTTTGCAACTTTCGATCCAGACCGATATAATACATCAGCGATGAAGGAGCCATTTCACGACTGTTCCAGTATTTTTCAGTATAGTTGGTTTTATCTGCAGGAAGCAGCGACTGTTCAATATGATGATAATCTGCAGACCCTACCAGATAATCAGCCTTATGAAATTCTCCATTGACCTTTACTCCGGTTACCCTGTCTCCTGAGGTAACTATTTTTTCAACCGGGCTGTCATAATGAAACTCGACGCCAAGCGATTCAGCAAGTTTGACAAATCCATTTATAACTTCAAACATCCCTCCCATTGGATACCATGTACCAAGTCCTATGTCTGCATGGTTCATGAGGCTGTAAAGAGCAGGGGTGCGTTTGGGAGTTGCCCCAAGGAATATGACCGGAAACTCAAGAAGAGGCCAGATTCTCGGGTCTTTAAAGTTCTTTCTTACGTAATTATGGAACGATTTAAGAAGGTGCAACCGGAAAATTCCCCTGAAAACATCCCATCGAACAAATTCAAAAATTGACCTTGCAGGCTTATAAACCAGCTTATTAACCCCCACCCTGTATTTATATTCGGCCTCATCAAGAAACTTTTCAAGTTTTCTTCCGCTTCCTTCTTCAATTGATTCGAAAAGCTCAATGACATTATCTCTACCTGCAGGAACATCAACTATTTCATCCTTACTGTAAAAAACCCTGTATGAAGGGTCGAGCCTGACAAGTTTATAATAATCAGATGAAGATTTACCGAAAAGATTGAAAAACCTTTCAAAGACATCGGGTAGCCAGTACCAGCTTGGACCCATATCAAATAAAAAACCATTATCCTCAAGTTTTCTTGCACGCCCGCCCGGTATCAGATTTTTTTCAAACACCTTTACCTGTAACCCTGCTTTTGCAAGAACTGAAGCAGCCGAAAGGCCTGAAAAACCAGCGCCGATTATAATTGCCTTTCCTGACATTTTTTGTTAAAATAAATCATTACAAACTTAAACACCCATTCAACATATTTGTTCAAAACCATGACAACTTGAAAAACTACTTCAAATTTATACAAACCAATGAAAATAATAAAAATAGCATAACAATTTGAATTATGGGATATGTTTGTATTGTTTAATCCGGAAGAAAAAAGCTTTTGATGAGATCTTCAATACAACAGCCTTACTGATGCCAGTGCTGTCATAATAATCACAAGCCATCTGAAGGGCTTCTCAGGTATAATCCGTACCAGCCTTACCCCCAGAAATCCCCCAAGTAGTATTACAGGCCACATAAACAGATTTAGAGAAAATGATTCTAAGGTAATGGTTTCCCAAATGTAAACATGGAAAGGTATCTTAAACAAATTAACAATCAAAAAGAACCAGGCTCCTGTTCCTATAAGTACATTTTTAGGAAGCTGCATTGCAAGCAGATACAGGCTCATAATTGGCCCGGCAGTATTTCCGATCATTGTACTGAATCCTCCTGTAATACCAAAAAAACTTCCTGACCACCAATTCCCTGTAAGTGGCTTTGCATTTTTCATTTGTTCCCGCCATATCATTACCGGTATTCCGGCTAAAATAAAAAAAGCCATTATTACCTTGAAAGTATGGTCATCAATAACTGCTCCGACCCAGATTGCAATGATCACACCTGCTGCTGCAAATGGAAAAAGCTTCCACAAATGAGGCCAGCTGGCATGGCGGCTATAATAGATAACTGCAAAAATATCAGCCATTGATAACATAGGTAGCAGCAATCCGGCAGAAGCTTTGCCGCCGAATACTGCGGCAAGTACAGGAGGAATAAGAGCGCCAAGTCCGAATATTCCGGTTTTAGCCATTCCTATAAACAAGGCTGACATAATGATAACCCCCCATTCAGTATATGAGAGAGAAAGAGCAAGCTCGGAAAACATACAATAGTCAAAAAATAATATCTGCAAAAGTAACCAGGATTAAGAAAAAAGGAAACACATTATTATCCATCTATCCAATTCATCCGGCATATCCATTGGCTGGCACATTTCAAAACTTGTGTGTCTGCAAACCTTATCTGATTCACTAAAATTTGCTATCTTTGATGACATGAATCCCCATGATACTAAAGTCTCACAAAACAATATCTATAAAACAGGGGAATCCATGGGAATTGAAACACTGAATATGAATAACCTGCAACATTTAATTAGCTGATTATTAATTTAAATAACCTGTTTTATATACATGAAAATTCAATTTTCCAAAGTTTGCTTAACGGTGGCATTCGCTCTTATCGCTAAATCTATTGTAATACCTTACCGGGCGCCGGCACAGGATATTCCTGTGAAGTGGTTCCCCGGACACTATGTTCACATTCGTCACATGGGATTTGATGGTGAAGGATATCTCAAAGAGGGGCTTCTTGTGAATGAAAAGGCACATAATCTGGTAAAAGATAATCCTTACATCAAGGGATACAAAATGCAGACCGTTTGGAGAGAGCTCGAAGTCTCTAAAGATCAGTACGATTTTTCGGTAATCAAGAGTATTCTTGAGCTAGCAGAAAGCGATGGAAAAAAATTGATGATACATATTCAGGACCGGTTTGTGCCAAAAGCAGGTCTTCCTGAATATATGATGTCTGCCGAATACGAGGGAGGCTATTTCAAATCCACCGGTGAGCATTTTACCGGAGTGGAATTCGGCAAAGTATGGCTCCCTCAATATCAGGATCGGTGGAGCAGGCTGATAAAAGCAATGGGAGAAGCCCTGGATGATAATCCGACACTCGCCGGTGTCATGGTGTCAGAGTCTGCTTTTGCAAGAGACTACCCGGACTATGATAATGAAGGACATCTCAACTGGCTCATATCGATGCATACCACAGCAGCAGAGTATTTCCCGAAAACACCTTTTTTTCAATATGTTAACTGGGGTTTCAGTGACGAAGACAGGGATTATTTAATGAGACATATCGTAGAGGTTTCAAGAAACGGTTTTGGAGGACCTGATTTGCACGATCGTAAACCTCAATCCTGTTTAACTATGCGGTTTGGATCATACTACGACAAATATCGTGGTGTTGCTCCTATTTGTGTTGAGAACCAACCCAGCGGGTACAGACATTATGATGCCAGATATAAGTTTGATTTTGCCGTAGATACAGTAGGCGTTCACTTCCTGCCGTGGACTCCCGTGCTGGAGACAAGTGAAATAGTTAAATGGACGTTTTACGATGCGTTAGAGGTTATCAACAAGGAGAAGGGCAGAATTAATACCGCACCACCTTCTAATATTATTGGCAGAAGGGAATAGCCATATAGTCTGATTACTAAGCACCTGGCAGCGGGATATGAATACGGCCGGACATCACTGACCCCCGGATATAGTTTTAACATAAAGATTTCTGAAAAAGTTGAGTTATTGCAATATTTACCTTAATCTGAAAGAATTTTTATTTTAGCGATATCGAACAATTATTAATTAAATTCCTTTAACAGTGAGAAAAATAATATTTCTGTTTATCATGGTAAATGCAACTTTTTCCTGTGCAGTTGTTGAGGAAAACCCACTTCTGGTTGATTTCAACACTCCTTTTAATGTTCCACCGTTTGACAGGATTGAAAACAAACATTTCATGCCTGCATTCGAAAAGGCTATGAAAAAGCATAACATGGAAATTGATGCAATCGCAGGTAACCCTGAACCTCCCTCATTTGAAAACACCATTGCTGCCCTGGATTACAGCGGTTATCGTCTTTCTGAAGTAAGCAGCATATTCGGCAATCTTAATTCATCTCATACCAATGAAGAACTTCAGAATATTGCACGTGAAGTTACTCCTAAACTCTCCGCCCATTCAACCAACATTCGCCTTAACAGGGATCTTTTCGAACGGATCAGTATCGTGAATGAGCAGAAGGAGGATCTTGCACTTAACCAGGAACAGTCAATGCTGCTTGAGAAAACTTACAAAAATTTTGTGAGAGGTGGCGCAGCTCTTGAAAGTGCCAGCCAGGAAAGGCTCAGAGAAATAAACGAGAGAATTTCTTCGCTTACACTTCAATTCGGTGACAATATAAGGGATGAAACAAACAGGTTTGAATTGATTATTGATAATGAACAAGATCTTTCAGGACTCCCCGATGATCTAATAGCTAATGCGGCAGAACTTGCAACCGAAAGAGGATATGAGGGAAAATGGGTCTTTACTCATCATAACCCAAGTGTTATGCCTTTTCTTACCTATGCTGACAACCGCGATCTGCGGGAAAGGATGAAAAGAACATACATTAACCGCTGCAATAATGACAATGAATTTGATAATAAAGATATTATCCGGGAGTTGGTAAATCTGAGAATAGAAAGGGCGAATCTTCTCGAATATCCATCTCATGCACATTTCGTTCTTGAAGAGAATATGGCTGGCACTCCTGACAGGGTAGATGAGTTCCTGGATCAATTATGGACTGCCGCTCTCCCCATAGCCAAAAAGGAAGCAGAGGACCTTCAGGCAATGATATTTCAGGAAGGGTATGAATTCAGTCTGAAACCATGGGACTGGAGATATTATGCCGAAAAAGTAAGGAGAAATAAATTTGACCTGGACGAGGAAGAAATAAGACCCTATTTCTCAATGCAGAATGTTATCGATGGTACATTTATGGTTGTTGAGAAGCTATGGGGACTCCAGTTCGTAAAGCTTTATGATATTCCAAAATATCACGAAGATGTTGAAGTTTACCAGGTACTTGAAGCTGATGGCACACACCTTGGAATATTATACATGGATAACTTCAACAGGCCCAGCAAAAGAGGAGGTGCATGGATGAGCAGCTTCAGGAAACAGTCGGTGAGAGACGGTGAATTCATTCATCCCGTTATTACAATAAACTGCAATTTCAGCCGCCCTGCTGGAGATGCTCCATCTTTGCTAACCTTTGATGAATACACTACCTTTTTTCATGAGTTCGGTCATGCCCTGCATGGGTTGATGTCGGACTGTAAATATCACAGCCTTTCGGGAACTTCGGTGCCAAGGGACTTTGTTGAGCTTCCCTCTCAGGTCATGGAAAACTGGGCCAGGCACCCTGAGGTCATGAGAATGTTCGCCAGGCACTACCAGACCGAAGAAATAATTCCACAAGAGCTGATAGACAAGATCACAGATGCAGGTCATTTTAACCAGGGATTTGCTACAGTTGAATACCTTGCAACAGCATTTATTGATATGGACTACCATACTCTTGAAGAACAAAAAGACTTTCATCCTGTTGAATTTGAAGACAGGTCCATGGAGAAGATCGGGCTGATCCCGGAGATAGTCCCACGGTGGAGAAGCACCTATCTGAGCCATATTTTCAGTGGTGGCTATTCTGCCGGTTACTACAGCTACATCTGGTCAGGTGTTCTGGATGCCGACGCATTCGAAGCTTTTAAGGAGACAAGCCTTTTTGACCGGGAAACAGCAGCCAGTTTCAGGGAGAATATCCTGGAAAGGGGAGGTACAAAGGACCCGATGGAAATGTACATTAATTTCAGGGGCAGGGAACCTGAAATTGGTCCACTGCTTCGGCAGCGGGGACTTCAATAGATTGTGGTGTAAATATTTTTCAGGGGGCCTTCGGAAATTTGTTCCTTGGCCCCCTTTTTATTCAACAAAAGAGGTAAAAGGTTAAGTGAAAGATTTTACAAGCGGTAAAGAGGGTCCGCTGATACTGCGGTTTGCAATGCCAATGTTAATTGGCAATATATTCCAGCAGCTCTATAATATTGTGGACAGCCTGGTGGTAGGTAATTTTCTGGGCAGGGATGCACTTGCGGCTGTAGGAGCATCATTCCCTGTAATTTTTGCCCTTATTTCGCTGATAATAGGCATTGCCACCGGTTCAACCATAATAATCGCCCAGTATTTCGGTGCAAAAGACTATGAAAAGGTCAAGCGTGCAATTGACACAATGTATATTTTTACATTCGTAGCCTCAATCATTGTTTCATTAGCCGGGATATATTTTGTTGAGGACATTTTCAGGCTTTTGCAATTGCCGGAAGAAATAATGCCAAAGGCAAAAAGTTACCTCACTGTCTATATGGCAGGAATGATAGTATTCTTCGGATTTAATGGCACCAGCGCCATTTTGAGGGGGCTCGGGGATTCAAAAACTCCCCTTTATTTTCTGATTATCTCCTCACTGGTAAATATTGCGCTGGATCTGCTTTTTATTCTGGTTTTTGGTTGGGGAGTCACCGGTGTTGCACTTGCAACAGTTATAGCTCAGGGCGGTGCTTTTGTCACGGCCATATTATATCTTAACAAAACACATAAAATTATTAAGTTTTCCTTTACAGGCTGGGTATTTGACAGAAGCATTTTTTATAACAGCATTCGAATCGGATTGCCATCCGGTTTTCAACATACATTTGTTGCAGTTGGAATGATGGCTCTGATGGGTATTGTCAATACATTCGGAACAAATGTCATAGCAGCATATTCTGTAGCCCAGCGCATAGATTCACTGGCAGCCATGTTTGCAATGAATTTCGGACAGGCTTTGACCAGCTTTACGGGACAAAATATTGGAGCCAATAAACTTGAGCGGGTAAAGAACGGTCTTCGAGCAACGATGTTAATGGGAAGCTCCATCTCTGTTGCCGTAACGATAATAGTTCTGTTGTTCGGAAAACAGATCATGGGTTTTTTTACACCTGATGAGTTTGTGGTCATTTACGGGACACGCTACCTCAACATCGTAAGCCCTTTCTATATTACCTTCACGGCGATGTTTGTGGTTGGTGGGGTAATGCGCGGAGCTGGCGACACCATTATCCCGATGTTCATGACTCTTTTCTCACTATGGGTCGTCCGAATTCCACTGGCATTTATACTTTCTGCATCAATGGGCGAAACCGGCATATGGTGGGCCATACCAATCGGATGGTTGTCGGGCATGTTATTGTCATATATTTACTACATGACCGGCAGATGGAAAACAAGAGGAGTTATTAAACACTAAACATCAGAAATTTGATTTCAAAGTCTGGATATAATTTTGTGGAACTGTTATTTTTGTACAGATAAAAAATTTTACTTTAGCACATAATAATAGAAAAAGCCATGATAAGATCAATGACCGGTTTTGGCAAGGCTGATTGTGAGCTGGCAGGCAAAAGGATTACCATTGAAATCAGGTCTCTTAACAGCAGGCAGCTGGATATCAGCATCAAATTGCCAGCTGCCTACAGGGAAAAGGAAGCACTCCTCAGGAATCATATTGCTTCAAAGCTCATCAGAGGGAAAATAGATGTAACAATATCAATTGACCTGGTTGACTCAGCAGATCAGGTATCTTTCATAAACAAAGCGGCAATTAAGCACTATTTAGATGAATTGAAAAAAACAACAAAAGAGCTGAATATTAAAGGGAATGATCCATGGGAGATGATGAAGATTGCTCTACGGATGCCCGATACTCTTACATATTACCAGACCGGACCTGATAAAAAGGAATGGAATACTATCTATGAAGGTTTTTTAAATGCAGTCGAAAGGGCTGATAAATACAGGTCCGAAGAAGGTGAAGCAATGAAATCTGACTTACAGAACCGAATCTCTGCAATTGAAACCAGCCTTAAAGCAATTGAACGGTTTGAAGGAATGAGAATTGAAACTATTCGGGCAAGACTGGACCAGAGACTGAATGAATTTTTAAGCGTTAATAATATTGACAAAAACCGTTTTGAGCAGGAAATTATCTTTTATCTGGAGAAACTGGATATTACAGAAGAAAAAGTGAGGCTTAAAAACCATATAGATTATTTAAAAGATACCCTTAACGGGGAAGAAGCTTCCGGAAAAAAACTTGGTTTTATCAGTCAGGAGATGGGAAGGGAAATCAACACCATCGGATCGAAGGCAAATGAGTTCAATATCCAGAAACTGGTAGTGCAAATGAAGGATGATCTTGAAAAAATCAAGGAACAATTATTGAATATCTTATGAAGCAGGGTAAATTAATTATTTTTTCCGCTCCCTCGGGATCAGGAAAAACCACCCTGGTAAACTTCCTGCTTACCAGAGATATTGATATCGCTTTCTCCGTGTCTGCCACCAGCAGAAAAAAAAGGTCACATGAGATTGAAGGTAAAGATTACTATTTTTTATCACCTGAGGAGTTTAAAGAGAAAATAAAGAAGGAAGAATTTCTTGAATGGGAGGAAGTATACCGGGATCATTATTACGGGACATTAAAAAGTGAAATTGAGAGGATATGGTCGATGGGTTTAAATGTGATACTGGATGTTGATGTTAAGGGCGGTCTGAATATAAAGAAAAAATACGGAAGAAAGGCTCTCGCTGTTTTTATCATGCCACCTTCGGTGAAAGAACTTGAAAAACGCCTGATAAAAAGATCTACCGAAACAATGGAGAATTTGAAAGGAAGAATTATAAAAGCTGAAGCAGAGCTGAAGCTTGCTTGTGAATTTGACATCATCATAATCAATGATAACCTGAAAAAAGCTAAAAGTGAGACACTTGTTACAGTAAAAAATTTCCTGAAGCAAAACAAAGAATCTTCATGACATTCTCACAAAAACTGTTTTTGAAAATGCTATATCCCTGTTGTTTTAAATTGATAATTGTTTCATAAAATGGCCTTAAAAAGAACAGGTCTGCTTTTCGGTTCCTTTAACCCGGTACATATCGGGCATATAGCTGTAGCAGGATATATGAAAGAATTTGCAGGCCTGGATGAGATCTGGTTCATAGTGAGTCCGCAAAATCCCCTTAAGAACCCTGAACAACTTGCCAGTCCCACAGCCAGGCTGCACATGGTAAGACTGGCAACTGAGGATTTTCCTGCTTTCATTGCCTCAGATATTGAATTTGGCATGCCCCTTCCATCCTATACACTCAATACTATAAAAAAACTCACCGGTGAATATCCCGGAAGAGACTACCACATAATAACAGGTACTGATAATATTGATAGCGTAATAAGCTGGAAGGGAGGCAGGACTCTTATCAGGGATTATCAGTTTCTCGTTTATCCACGGGCGGGAGAAGATTCTGCAAATTTGAACCTTTTCAGAAAAGCCTTTGTTGTCAATGCCCCTCTAATTGAGGTCTCGTCCTCATTTGTTCGCAAGTCTTTGAAAGAGGGAAAAGATATGCGCGCCTTTGTACCTCTCAGGGCATATGAATACATTGTAAAAAACAGGATATACCTTTAGGGCAGAAAGTCAGGTCATCAGAGCTCCTGAACAGGTTTTATAATATCCATGCCTCGCAGGATTGCTTTTTCATTAACAGGAATCAGGGAATGATGTCTTTCCGGGAGCGATTCTGCAAGCCCTCTGATTACATTCTCAAGTTTCACAAGGGGTTTAATTTTTAAGTACCCTCCCAGCACTATCATGTTAAATGTCCTTGCAGATTCCATTTTTGCAGCTTCTTCAGCAGCATCAACCCTGTAGATATTAATGTCTTTGCGTTCAGGATGTCGTGAAATACCGTTGCCATCATAAATGAGCATTCCTCCCGGTTTAACTGAATTCTCGAATTTATCCATGGACTGCTGATTGAGTATGATGGCGGTATCAAACTTATTAATGATGGGTGAACTGATGCGCTCATCGCTGAGGATTACAGTTACATTTGCCGTTCCACCTCGCATTTCGGGACCGTAGGAAGGCATCCAGCTGACTTCCTGTTCCTGCATTATTCCTGAATAGGCCAGTATCTTGCCCATTGATAGCACTCCCTGGCCTCCAAAACCTGCGATGATGATCTCTTCAGTCATACCTTTAGTATTATTCTTTGTCAAGCAATTTGCCTTCAAGTTTAATATCTCCGATAGGATAAAAAGGAAACATATTTTCAACCATCCATTTGTTTGCTTGCAGAGGTGACATTTTCCATCCCGAGTTACAATTGGATAGAATCTCAACCAAAGAAAGGCCCTTATTAAGTTTCTGGCTCTCAAAGGCCTGCCGGATTGCCTTTTTTGCCTTTCTTACATTTGCAGGAGTGTGTACTGCCTGACGGGTTACATAGTATGTGCCGGGAAGCCGGGCAACAAGTTCAGTAATATTCAGCGGATTCCCCATCATTTTCACATCCCGGCCATAGGGTGAGGTAGATGATCTCATTTCGGGAAGCGTAGTTGGAGCCATTTGTCCTCCGGTCATTCCGTAAATACCGTTATTAATAAAGAAAATTGTAAAATTTTCTCCCCTGTTGCAGGCATGTATTGTTTCGGCCGTGCCTATAGCGGCAAGATCTCCATCTCCCTGGTAGGTAAAAACATATTTCCCGGGCATCAACCTTTTAACTGCAGTAGCGAGTGCCGGGGCTCTGCCATGGGCAGCTCCCTGCATGTCAATATCCAGGTAATTATACATGAGAACCGAACAACCGACTGGCGTGATGCCAATGGTTTCAGATTGAATATTCATTTCCTCTATTACCTCGGCAATAAGCCTGTGGAGGGTTCCATGACCGCAACCGGGACAATAGTGCATCACATTTTTTGTCAGCAGCGATGTTTTTTTGTATACCAGGTTTTCTTCTTTTACAATATCATCAGCTGATATTCTTTTGGTCATAATCAGGATATCTTTTTAATTAGGTTTTCCAAAGCGATTAAAATCTCATCAGGTGAAGGTATTACCCCTCCCATTCGACCGAAATGTTCAACTTTTACCTTGCCTTTTACTGCAAGCTTAACATCTTCAACCATCTGGCCGGTACTCATTTCAACAGCAAGCATTCCTTTTACCAGGTTCGCAAGTTCCAGAACAGCTTTTTCAGGGAATGGAAAAAGTGTTATTGGCCGCAGCAGTCCGGCTTTAATTCCTCTCTCCCTTGCCAGCTGGACAGATTTCTGACAGATCCGTGCACTGGTACCGTAGGCAATAAAAAGATATTCAGCATTATCACACTCTATCTTTTCAAATCTGACCTCATTTTCTTTCATCTTTTTGTACTTGTCCTGAATCTTTTGATTATGTTTTTCCTGTTTTAAAGAATCCAGATTCAATGAAGTGATAATATTTCTTTCCCTGTCCGTGCTTTTACCGGTTGTGGCCCAGGAGGGAAAAACCGTTTGTCTGGGTTTCTGTTCATCAAACCATACTTTTTCCATCATCTGGCCCAATGCACCGTCGGTAAGGATCATCACCGGGTTCCTGTATTTGAAGGCAAGATCAAAACCAAGTCCCACAAAATCTGCCATTTCCTGCACGGACTGGGGAGCAAGGACCAGCAGTCTGTAATCACCGTGTCCTCCACCTTTCACAGCCTGGAAATAGTCAGACTGTGAGGGTTGTATGGTTCCCAGTCCGGGTCCTCCCCTTACAACATTAACAACAAGGCAGGGAAGTTCAGAGCCAGCCATATAGCTTATTCCCTCCTGTTTCAGGCTTATTCCCGGACTTGAAGAGGAGGTAATCACCTTACGTCCGCAAGCGGCACCACCATAAACCATGTTGATAGCTGCAACTTCACTTTCAGCCTGCAGTACAATCATACCAGTACGTTCATGGGGCCTTTCAAGCATCAGATATTCAAGTATCTCGGACTGGGGAGTGATGGGATACCCGAAGTATGCATCTGCACCAGC
The DNA here is from genome assembly GCA_007134675.1 of Bacteroidales bacterium. Classification (GTDB taxonomy): domain Bacteria; phylum Bacteroidota; class Bacteroidia; order Bacteroidales; family PUMT01; genus PXAP01. The sequence continues at coordinate 12,123 of SLKJ01000052.1, read as the reverse complement.
GCGTATTGCAGCTTCAGCTATTGCCTCATTTCCTTTCATCAGTTTCAGTTCCTTCATTACAGACCTGTGTAGAATTTTTAAACTTTCTTTTTCTTGTAAACAGAGATGACTCCATCAGGACACACTATTGCACAGTTAGCACATCCAATGCAGGCATCAGGATTCTCCATGTATGCAAAATGATATCCTTTTCTGTTTACCTGGCTGGCCAGCCTTATTACATCGGTCGGGCAAGCAACCAGGCATACCTCGCAGCCTTTGCAATTTTCTCTGTCTACTATAATGGATCCTCTAGCTTTAGCCATATTGGACTAATATTGTTTTGACAACCAATTTTTTCCGGATCAACTCCGGGTATAATCCCGCAAATATGATATCCAATTGTTGATATATTATATTTTCATTATTATTATCAAAAATAAGCATTCATATGATGTTCAATAATGATTATTATCATTTGTACCTGAAGGCAATCTGATTACATCCATTCATGGTCATTGTATATGGTGATGATCATTGAACATTTTAAGGCGTTTCCCGAGCATCGGCATCCGTTCAAGCGAAATCTGCGAAACACATGCACGTATTCCCTCTTTTCTTAAACTTCCCGTAATTTCAAGCGAAATAGCACTGATACCATAATAAAGAAGTCTTTCCAGCAATTCACCTCCTGTATATCCGGGATAAGCAACAGTAAAATAAAACCCGTCACCAACAGGCACATCCTCATCCATATCGTAAACAATACTGAAACCGTTTTCAACAAACATCTTCTTCATTATCCTTGCCCTCTCTTCATATTCGCGCACTTCAGCCAAAAAGTCAAGCTTCCCGTCGCTGGCTGCCTTTAACATTGCAGCAAGACCGTATTGGGAAGAGTGATTGGTGCCGGCAGATAATGAATACAGAGAACCGTAAACCATTGCATATCCAAACAGGTCAGATGAATAGAACCGCAGCAGGTCAGGATAGTTCCTGCAGTAAAGTTTTCCGGATATTATCATCACTCCAGTCCTTTGTCCAGCATAGCTGAAAGCTTTTGAACTGGAAAGCAGTAATATATAATTTGAGGTATAGTTAGCAACAGTGACCTGGAAAGGTGGCTCTCCCGGTACAGAAAGGTCCTTTCTGAAATCCATACAAAAATAGGCAAGGTCTTCAAGTACTATCACATCATATTTATTGGCAAGATCACCTATTATCTCCAGTTCTCTTTCTGAAAAACAAATCCATGAAGGATTATTTGGATTGGAATACAGAATACAACTGATATTACCGGCTGAAAGGTGAGATTCAAGTTTTTCCAGTAGTTTGTCACCCCTGAACCGGTATACATCAAAACAATCATATTTGATTCCCAGCACCTGAAGCTGCTGCTTATGGACAGGAAAACCGGGATCTATAAGCAAAACAGTATCTTTAGAGGCAACAGATCGACCAGCAGTCATAAATGCGGCCATACTCGACTGTAAAGAGCCAACAGTAGGAACACATAGTTTTGGGTCAATATCGATATTCATAAAATTTTTAATGAACCTGGATGTTTCCTCTTTTAATTCAGTAACACCCTCAATCATTGGATAGTTTGAAGCAACTTCCCTTTCAAGTGCATCAATTTCTGCATCAACACCTATCCGGCTGGTATTCAGACCTGGCACTCCCATCTCCATCCTGAAGAACCTCTCCCCGGTTTTATCTTCAATTAGGTTTACAATTCTTACAATATCCCTGATATTCGTCTTTCCCAGAGACGAAATATTACTTTCACTTAATACCTTGGTGACAGTTTCGCTGTCAATGGGTGTGTTTTTCATTTGCATCACTGTTACCTCCGATCCTGTTATTTACCTGCATCAATTGCAGTATTGGGAGCAAGAGGTGTGCCCCCGCCTGCAGGAAATTCGCCGGGAATAATTTGTTTATTTGGCCCTCCGGTAGGTTGTAACGGGTCGTCGCCTACATTAAATATAACCTTTCCCTCTTCGGGCACAGAGTTTTCAACCAGACGTATATAGTTATAGAATTTTCTGATTTCCGATCTCAGTTCATTCCTTAACTCCTGAGAAAAGTCCTGGTCGGCACGAAGAGTCGGTTGACCTCCGCCATCTACAACGTATATTCCATAATCGCGTATGCACTCGGCAAGCCGTTTTCCCTTCTCAGTAAGACCAAGTTTATCAAGATCAGGACCGCCTTTGGATACAGGTGGAATGGCCCACAGACTCCCATAGGGAATGTTTCCGGTATTGTGGGATGGATTAGTATACGCGGATCCGTCCATGCTTACCGCCGGCCACCATACTTCCCTGCCCAAAGTATTGGTTGTATGGTCAAGTGTACGTGGAAGAACCATCTGAAGGGCATGGCCAATAGGGTGGCCTTCCTTTCTAACTTCCCATCCGCGTAATATCCCAAATGGAGCAGCAACACCAGAAGCACTTGTTCCAATCCTATCCCCGAGTCTTGAGCCATGGCCCACACTGTTACCCTCATAGCTGCGAAATTGCACGGCAACAGGATTACCTTCATTCCATGAGTACACCCGCAGGTGGTTGAAAACATCAATGGTCCGGTCATAAACCGCCATATTACCGTCCCTGTCGGGGGGAAAGTCAATGTCAACTCCTCCGGCGGGAAAACGCATGACAGCAGGCAAACCTGATGTTCCAGTCTCCCGCCTCTTGTTGACGGTCATCAAAGGTCCGTCTTCATCTGCATCAACCATAAAAAGTCCCCACGGACTTGATCCCAGAGTAATGTTTATATGAGAATATTTGAGCCAGTCCTGCACTGCGGGGTGATCCTCATCTGCATAAACGGCTCCTGTGCCGACAGGCCTGTGGTGTGCGCTGTATTGATTAAAGGGATTATAAAACCAGTCATTTTGATAATCCTGGGCAAAGCCGATTACTGGAATAAATATAAATGCCAGTGCCAGAAAAGTAAAAAATAATAATACTTCATTCATTTTTTGCCTTATTCTGCTTACTGAATTAAATTCTGAATTGTTTGTCATAGTAATTAATTTTTTAGTTTTTATTTAAACACACACTGTCCACAGTATTTAAACACACACTGTCCACAGATAGTGATCTTAAATGTAACCCGGCAGGTCCCTCTCCTGCTTAAGTCATCTGAATAATGTCAAAGCGGCCTGGATCGCTCATCCCTTATCAGCCTTTCAAGAATTCCCTTCAGCTGAATAACACCTGCCAGATTACTATCGTACAGATCTGTCGTTTCATAAGGGTCATTCAAAATATCATACAGTTGTCCCGTCGGACTATGCATGACCTCCCAGGGTGGCCCCAGAACTCTCGGCTGGTAACCGGGAGTCCTGTAAACATGCCCTCCTGAACCTTTTGTGTCAAGAATAAGTTTCCACCTGTTTGTCCGGATTGAAAGGACACCGGTATAGGACTGAAGTACTATCGATGGGCGGACCGGATAGCCAGGGGATCTGCCGAGCAGGGAGGATAACTGGTTAAAACTGTCTTCACCAGCCCACTGAGGAAGATCATGGCCAATCAGGGCAGCAACCGTAGCAAATACATCTGTCAGGCTAAAGAGTTGATCACATATACTTCCGGCGGGGATACTCCCGGGCCAGCGGGCAATGAAGGGAATACGATAACCTCCGTCCCAGGCATCGGTCTTATAGCCACGGTAAGGACCGGCAGGTTGATGGGGAGTGGACTGTGGACCATAGCCATGAGTCCCGGGAGCAAGCGGCCCGTTGTCTGATGTGAAAATTACAAGTGTATTACCACACAGGTCATACTTTTCCAATACTGCAAGTACTTTGCCTATACTCTCATCAACCCACAGACACTTATCTCCTGCATCATCAACGCCACTCTTGCCCCTGAATCGTTCAGGTACAAGCGTTGCCAGATGAATTGCATTTAGCGGAAGGTATATAAAGAATGGATCCCCATCTTTCTTCGCCAGGTGCTTTTCAAGAAAATCAATAGACTCGGCAACATAGATATCATCAACCTTGTCGCGTTGAGCACGCGGATCGCGCATCGTCCCGTCCGGATCACGTTCCGGAGCCCCGTCAACATAGTCATTCCGAACAAAGATAGGGGGAACATGATTGTTATTGGGACTGATAAAACTATGATCAAACCCGAGATCTTTTGTCCCGGTTATTAGTGGCTTGGAATGATCAACCCTGAGAGAAGTGGGGACTGCTCCTCCGCCACGCTGTATTCCCCATTGCCAGTCCCCGGGATCCCCCTCAACCGGCTGCCAGTCCAGACCAAGGTGCCACTTCCCGAAAACTCCGGTAGTGTACCCGTGTTTTTTCAGCATGGAAGCCAATGTGAGTCGTGTTGAAGGAATCAATGATGGAGAATACCATGTAAGAACTCCTTCCCGCATCCATGTGCGCCAGGCATAGCGACCTGTAAGAAGAGCGTAGCGTGTTGGTGTGCACACAGAATGAGGAGTAAAGGCATTGGTGAAGCGAATTCCCTCATGAGCCAGCCTGTCGATATTGGGAGTCTGAAATCCTGCCTGCGGATTGTAGCTGCTCGCATCGCCCCAACCAAAATCGTCTGCCATTATCAGCACAATGTTAGGGTGTTGGTTTTCGGAGTTGTCGGGGAGACTAAAACCGGTGAGGGCCAGGGCTCCGGTACCAATCAATCCCAGTTTTAAGAAATCCCGTCTTTGTATATTCATCGAACCGCTCTTTTTTCTGTTATCAAATGTTTTCATGACTTTTTATTTTAGCATTGTCTGGTACATAAGCGTGCTTTGTCAAAATAATTCAGAATAACTATTCATTGTCTTCCGTATAATGGTCATCAGCTATCACAATCACTCTAACAGCTATTTAAAGTTTCATTATTTTGTATGATTCAACACCCAGGCTCGTGATAAGTCTGATGAAATATATATCCTGTTTATCCGGTAAGATAAGGTTCGCTCCGGAATCCAAGTTGCGCCTTGACTTCACCACCTGACCTAACACATTGTAAACCTTTACTTTAACTGGCCCGTAATCTTCATTATAAGTGATAGTAATTCTATCTTTTGCAGGATTTGGAAATAATCTTACCGTTTCAAAAAAGTTTGCTTTACCTGAACTGTAAAAGGGGATTGATGTTACTAAATCAATTGCCGTATTCGGAGCCAGAGGTGTTCCTCCACCGGCCGGAAACTCACCAGGGATAACCTGTTTAACAGGTCCGCTGGGAGCCCATCCCCTGTCGCCCACGTTGAAGACCACTTTACCTTCATCAGGAACTGAGTTAAGAACCATTCGCAGATAAGGATAAAATTTTCTCGTTTCATTTAGCAGTTCAGATCTTAATGCCTGGCTGAAATTCTGGTCGCAACGAATTGATGGAGCTTCACCACAGTCCACAACATAAATACCATAATCCCTTATAGCTTCAGCAAGCCTTTTTCCCCTTTCGGTAAGGCCAAGGGTATCAAGGTCAGGCCCCCCTTTCGATACCGGAGGAATAGCCCACAAACTCCCATAGGGGATATTCCCTGTATTGCACTCTGCATTTGTATAGGCAAAACCATCCATGCCTACTGCCGGCCACCATACTTCTCTTCCCAGCATCATGGCAAAATGTCGGGGAAAGCACGGTATAACCATCTGAAGAGCATGTCCGATTGGGTGACCGGTCTTTTTCACCTCCCAACCACGTAATATACCAAATGGCGCTGCCACACCAGATGCACTCGTTCCAACACGCTTTGCAAGTTCCTCACCGTGTCCAATGCTGTTGTGCTCATAACTCCGGTACTGCATGGCAACAGGATTTCCGTCATTCCATGCATATACCCGCAGGTGGTTCCATACATCAATCGTCCTATCGTATACAGTCATATTACCATCAAAATGAGATGGAAAGTCAATATCAACACCTCCGGCGGGAAAACGCATAACAACAGGTAAGCCTGAAGTTCCTGTTTCCTGTCTTTTGTTCACAGTGAGCATGGGACCGCTTTTATCAGCATCAATCATAAACAGCCCATGTGGTCTGTCACCTACATTAATATTTAACTGGCTTCCCTGCAGCCAGTCCTGAACGGCCGGATGATCCTCATCTGCATAAACGGCTCCCGTGCCGATAGGCCGGTGATGGGCACTGTACTGGTTAAAGGGATTGTAAAACCAGTCATTCTGATAATCCTGCGCAAAGCTGATCCCGGGAATCAATATAAATGTCAATATTAAAATAGAAACCAATAATAAAGCTTTTTTCATTGTCCTTCTTTTTAAGGCAAAATCTCCGGGAAAGCATAATCCTGACCGGCTCCAACCCTAATATACCTGCGGCTTTTGTAAATGTCATCTTTTCCGGTTTGTGTGTACTGAGTTGTAACCAGATAACCTCCTTCTTTTTCTGGCAGACCGATACAAACAGGAAGGTTTTCACGCCCGTAAGCTTCTATATCTATATCATACTCATTAGCATAAACTTGTATTCCATCAGAATCAAGAAGAATAAGCTTTACCCTGCCGGAAACATCTTTATTTTCATCATTGATACCCACAAGGTTAAATGAAAGCTGACTGCCTGGGGTGTAGTTACCATTAGGAAAATATCTCTGGTCGGCCAGGTCGATAAATACGTTTGTTTTTGCAAATGCATGTCTGAACCAACTTAGAGTAGGTCCTGGTACCAGGTCTTTAATATTGTTGATGTACCAGTCGCCGGTAAAACCGTAATTATTCGTGAGGTGTGTAAAGGAAAGGACTCCGGCAATAGATCGCTCGCTACGTAACCATTCGGTTTCGCATTGTAACCAGTAGGCCTGTAATTCCCTTCTTTCTCCGGCAGATGCATTTTCTCCAACCAGAAAGTCATAAGAAGACTTGGTAAGTTTAGCAGGTGTACCGTCACGCCACAACCAGTTCCATCCGTATTCATTTGCAATAAGAGCAGAAGAGCCATCAAGATATTTTCTGTGACGGGACATCCAGTCATCTATTTTACCAAGCAGGTAGGGTTCTCTCTTGAGAAATTCAGCAGGATCCTCAGCCAGCCATAAGCCCATCGTACGATAGGGATGAGGTTCATCAATCTGGTTTTCATAAACCAGGTCTTCATCCCCCATATATCCGGCATCCCATATTCTTGTTGGGTCAAGCTTCATTAGTTCAGGGATAAGTTCATTTCCAATATAAGTCTGCCAGTTCTCATTTATGGCATCCCATATTACAATAGATGGATGATTTCCATCTGTCCAGACCCAGTCAGTAAATTCATCCCGAATCTGGTTATCCCATCCGTGGGTCTGCCAGTACATCCATTCATTCTGAAATAACAAGCCATATTCATCAGCCAAATCGTACCAGAAAGAAGGAACAATACCGACGCAGATGCGCATCGCGTTCCATCCCAGACTTTTCGGGTCATCAATAAGCATTTTTTTCACCCATTCACGATCCCATGGCAGAGCTTTGCAGTCGGGGTCATCAAAGAAACGATGCAGGGTAATATTAGTGCCTCTCAGATAGTACTTTTCATCGTTGAGATAGAAGAATCTTCCCCTGCGTTCAAAGAATCGCATCCCGAAAGTGGCTTTAGTCTTATCAGATAAATGATCCCCGTCATAAAGTCTAACCTCCGCTTCGTAAAGGAAAGGGTTTTCAGGCGACCAGGCATTATACTCAGGAAAAGGTATTACTACTTCCAATTGAGTTTCATTGTCACGTAGAACCTCACCAACTAACCTGGCTGTGGTGATCTGTTTTCCCGAATTCCTTTCTCTGATTGTAATTTCTGCACTCACCACATCCTCTTTCGGATCCCGGTTAGTTAACTGCTGATGGTAATAACTCCTTACTAAAATTTTGGCTGTTACTGATTTTTCTTTTTCAGAAGGGAGAAACAAAGTATTCTGGGTTCTTTCCGTAACTGGTTTCTCATCTGCAGTAGGGAGAAACAAAGTATTCTGAATTCTTTGTTTGCCGGTAATTGAGAGAAATACATTATCCCATATACCTGGCAGATAATTCACCTTTTCCTGATCGGTACTCCCAGCTGCCCAGGGGGGAAGCCATACTCTTTCACCCACGCGGATGATAATCTCGTTAGGCCTGCCGGGAATTAAGGCACGGGTAATTCTTAAGCGGAAAGGGGTGTAACAGGCAACCGACTGCCCCATATCATGACCATTCACATATACCTGTGTAACATACTGGCTTTTCAAAATGGTAAGCGTTACTTCTTCTTCTCCGGTATATTCAGGAATTTCAACAATCCGCCTATACCAGCTATATCGGGGTTCATAGTTCAGCTTTCGGTAATCCCTTACAAATTGATTTAAAGTGTCCTGATGAGGTAACAAAAAGAGATTGCTGTATTCATCGGGCTCCTTAAAAATCTGATGATAGGCTTCTATTTTAGGTTCTGCAAGATGAATCAGTCCGGGTACCGGTATATTACGGGTATATTCTTTTGGTGGAAAGGCTTGTGTGGTCTGGTCAAATTCCCATGTTCCGTTAAGGCAGATGGTAGTGCCCGGAGATTGTGCTGAAGCTATGGGAGAATTCATAAGTAAACTGATCCATAAAATAAGGCTGATGGATGTTGTTTTAAGGTTTTTCATAAGTACAGAATTTGATTATTAATTAATATTGGGGATCCACACCCTTTAATGAATTTTTATCATCAGTTTTTGTTATTTTTCGCCATGCGGGTTTCTGTAAGCGAAAAGTTACTGCCGGTTCATAATTGGCTCAGGTGTGGGTCAGCAACGGTAAAATGCCCACCAGTTAAATTTTACCATTGAAAATTTTTATTGCCTCCAGCATAGCAACCACATTCTCAATCGGCACGTTTGCCTGAATATTGTGAATCGAATTAAAAACAAACCCACCCTCTTTTCCTAAAATTTCGCATTGTTGCAATACCTGGTTTTGAACTTCAGCGGGAGTGCCGAATGGTAATACTTTTTGGGTATCAATACCTCCACCCCAGAAGACTATCTGACTTCCATATAAAGATTTAAGTTTAGCCGACTCCATTCCCCGGGCATTTATTTGCACAGGGTTCAGGATATCAAATCCGGCATCAATAAAATTGGGAATTAAATCATAAACAGCACCACAGGAGTGTTTAAATGTTTTCCATTTCGTATTTGAGTGTACCCAGTCATTTATTTTTCTGTAATAAGGTTTGTACAATTCATTAAAGGTATCCGGAGAACAGAATAAGGATTCCTGCGTGCCGAAGTCAGTTCCGCATATGTAAAGCACATCTACCAGATCTCCTGCAATTTCAGCGTATTTTGAGAGGTTGTGAACAGCTATATCACTCTGCTTCTCGAAAACCTTATGAACATAATCAGGACGTGACAAGGTTGACATGTACCATTCAGCGACATCCCTTATCCCTTTGGGATTTTTTAAAAACGGGGCAGGAACCAGGGCAATATCTCCTAACCCGGTCCCTCCAAAATTTGCGATGATACCATAATCTGAATCACTTACACCTTCAAGTAGATTTTCCCAATATGTCAGATCATCATCACTGACAAGGCTGAATTCTTCAAGGTTATCCTCAGGGTCTAACGCTGATTCATCTATTGGAGGCTGGCGTATAATGGTGTCAAAGAAATATCCTGATACAGGCATTCTTGCACTTGGTGGTGCAAGAATATCGCCCTGTGGATGAATCAGAAGATCCCCGTTAATATCGGTGGTGGTAACAAAGTGCCCGGGTACAAGAACCTCCTGCCCCCAGAAAGTTTTAAATTCCCTCCAGTTATTATTTTCAAAACCAAAAAGATTGTTTTTGGGAGAAAGACCCAGCGTGTCAATACCCATGATCTCTGCGAGATCATCATCTATTTCTCCCAACATCTGGTAGGGTTCGGTTACTTTAACAGGCCTGTTCTCAAGCTGGTAGTAATTTCGCAGGCCTTCTATACATTTCACATGCAGCCCTGTTACACCAGTCGATCCGAAATCAACAACGATCTGATCAGGCTGCCGGTGGGATAGGGTGGCTATAAGACGTTCTCTGGATGTCATGGTAAAGGAGTAATATTAAAGCTTTTATGAGTAATGGATTAAGCCTTCCACCACTACTCATATCATCAAATATAGGAAATTAAATTGAATTATATTATGTTTTTTAAAGTTTCAATACTCTATAAGTACCGGTGCCGCGGTTCGAGATAAGTCTTATAAAATATATATCCTGTTCATCCGGCAAGATAAGGTTCGCTCCGGAATACAAGCTGCTCTTTGTCCTCACAACCTGACCTAAGACATTTAAAACCTCTACGCTAACCGGTCCGTAATTTTCATTATAAGTGATAGTAACTCTATCAATTGCAGGATTGGGAAATAATCTTACCGTTTCAAAAAGATTCGCTTTTACTGTATTGTATGACGATGAAGATGTTACTAAATCAATTGCCGTGTTCGGAGCCAGAGGTGTTCCACCACCAGCCGGAAACTCACCCCTTATAACTTGTTTAACAGGCCCGCTGGGAGCCCATCCTCTGTCGCCCACGTTGAATACCACTTTACCCTCATCAGGAACTGAGTTAAGAACCATTCGCAGATAAGGATAAAATTTTCTTGTTTCATTTACAAGTTCTAATCTTAAGGCTTCAGAGAAATTCTGGTCGCAACGGATAGCAACAGCAGCTCCTCCATCTACAGCGTAAATTCCGTAATCCCTTAATGCTTCTGCAAGTCTTTTTCCCCTTTCGGTGAGACCGAGGGTATCAAGGTCAGGCCCCCCTTTCGATTCCGGAGGGATAGCCCACAAACTACCATAAGGAATATTACCCGTATTATTCTCCTCAGTTGTATAAGCATTTCCATCCATTCCAACAGCAGGCCACCAAACTTCTCGCCCCAGCATCATGGCAAAGTGTGAAGGAAGACGTGGCAGAACCATCTGAAGAGCATGTCCGATAGGGTGCCCGGTCTTTTTCACTTCCCAGCCACGTAATATACCAAACGGCGCTGCCACACCAGATGCACTTGTTCCGACACGCTTTGCAAGCTCCTCACCGTGTCCAATGCTGTTGTGCTCATAACTCCGGTACTGCATGGCAACAGGATTTCCTTCATTCCATGCATATACCCTCAGATGGTTCCATACATCAATGGTTCTGTCGTAAACAGTGATGTTACCATCAAAATGGGATGGAAAGTCAATATCAACACCTCCGGCAGGGAAACGCATAACTACTGGCAAACCTGAAGTTCCCGTTTCCTGTCTTTTGTTCACAGTGAGCATTGGACCGCTTTCATCAGCATCAATCATAAACAGACCATGCGGTCTGTCGCCCACATTGATATTCATCTGGCTTCCCTGCAGCCAGTCCTGAACAGCAGGATGATCCTCATCTGCATATATTGCACCTGTGCCGATAGGACGGTGATGGGCACTGTACTGGTTAAAAGGATTATAAAACCAGTCATTTTGGTAATCCTGGGCAAAGCCGATTACTGGAATAAATATAAATGCCAGTGCCAGAAAAGAAAATAATAATAAAACTTCATTCACTTTTTGCCTTATTCTGCCTGCTGAAATAAATTCTGAATTGTTAATCATAACAATTGTTGTTTTTAGTTTATTTAAACCCACACTATCCATAGTATTTAAACACACACTGCCCACAGATAGTGATCTTAAATGTAAACCTGCAGGTCCCTCTCCTGCTTAAGTCCTCTGAATATAGTCAAAGCGGCCTGGATCGCTCATCCCTTATCAGCCTTTCAAGAATTCCCTTCAACTGAATAACACCTGCCAGATTACTATCGTACAGATCTGTCGTTTCATAAGGGTCATTCAAAATATCATACAGTTGTCCCGTCGGACTATGCATGACCTGCCAGGGTGGACCCTGAACCCTCGGCTGGTAACCGGGTGTTCTGTAAATATTACCTCCTGAACCTTTTGTGTCAAGAATCAGTTTCCACCTGTTTGTCCGGATTGAAAGGACACCGGTATAGGACTGAAGCACTATCGATGGGCGGACAGGATAGGCAGGGGATCTGCCGAGCAGAGAGGATAACTGGTTAAAACTGTCTTCACCAGCCCACTGAGGAAGATCATGGCCAATCAGGGCAGCAACCGTAGCAAATACATCTGTCAGGCTAAAGAGTTGATCACATATACT
>SLKJ01000142.1 GCA_007134675.1 Bacteroidales bacterium | reverse complement strand
GGGTATGGAAAGAAGAAAGAGAGCATGAAGGGCATTCCTTCAAAGGGGGATCGTATCATTCTTCTTGGAGGCGATAATTACCGTATCGGAATGGGAGGCAGCGCCGTTTCATCTGTTGCTACAGGAGAATATGGCAATCTTATCGAACTCAATGCCGTTCAGCGATCAAACCCTGAAATGCAGAAGAGGGTAAGCAATGCAATAAGGGCCATGATGGAGTCGGATGAAAACCCGATAATATCGATCCATGACCATGGTGCCGGCGGTCACATTAACTGTCTCTCAGAACTTGTAGAGACAACAGGTGGAAAGATTTCGATGGATAAGCTGCCGGTGGGCGATCCAACTTTGTCGGCACGCGAAATAGCCGGGAACGAGTCACAGGAGAGGATGGGGCTGGTAATACATGAGAAGGATCTGGAGCTGCTGAAACGGGCAGCTGAAAGAGAGCGTTCTCCCATATATGATATTGGAGAGGTAACCGGCGACATGCAGTTTGTTTTCGAAGATCCGGTAAAAAAAATAAAGCCGATAGACCTTAAGCTGGAATGGCTATTCGGAAATCCTCCACGCACGGTGATGAATGACAGGACCATGAATAGCGGATTTGCCGAGCCGGAGTTTGACCCGGGACGGTTCAGGGAATATCTGGTCTCTTTACTTCAGCTGGAGTCGGTGGCTTGCAAGGATTGGCTTACCAATAAGGTGGACCGCAGTGTTACCGGTAAGGTTGCACTTCAGCAGACAACCGGCAGGATACAGCTCCCCCTGAATGATATGGCTGTTATGGCAATTGATTATGGTGGGCAGCGGGGTCTTGCAACTGCTATAGGGCATGCTCCTGTAGCGGCGATGGCTGACCCTGCAAAAGGTTCGGTGCTGGCAATTGCCGAGGCGCTTACCAATATTTTATGGGCGCCGCTTCAGGATGGGATAAGGGGTGTTTCGCTCAGCGCAAACTGGATGTGGCCAACCAGGCATGAGGGTGAGGACAGCCGGCTATACCATGCCGTAGAGGCAGCATCTGCCTTTGCCATAGCTCTTGGGATCAATATACCCACAGGCAAGGATTCATTGTCCATGACCCAGAAATACAAAGACGGTACTGTTGTCTTTGCACCCGGTACAGTAATTATTTCTGCTGCGGCTGAGGTAACTGACATCAGAAAGACAGTAAGCGCGGGACTTAAAAATGTGGATGGAAGTTCTGTTCTTTACATTGACATGGCAAAAGATTCTTTCTCTCTCGGGGGAAGCAGCTTTGCACAATCGATAAACTTCATAGGCCGTGATTGCCCCACAGTAATGGATCCTGAATACTTTGGAGCAGCTTTCAATGCTGTTCAGAGCCTGATAGAGAGGGAACAGATACTGGCCGGGCATGATGTGTCGGCCGGGGGATTGATCACTGCATTGCTGGAGATGTGTTTCCCCGAAAGGGAAACGGGAATCAATATTGACCTTTCCGGGTTTGAAGAGAGTACCATTAACCTGCTCTTCAGCGAAAAACCTGCGGTTCTTCTGCAGGTGGCCGATGCCGGAAGGGTGATTGGCGATCTGGCTGCCAGGGGCGTGAAAGCCGAGCTGATAGGACAATGCAATAGCAACCGTCAGTTCACCATAAAGCACAGTGAGGGTCTGTTTGAACTTAAACCGGACAAGCTCAGGGATGTCTGGTACAGATCTTCTTATCTGCTCGACCGCAGACAATCCGGCGAGGATCTTGCCATGGAGAGATTCATGAATTACGGGAAACAGGAGCTGGCCTATAAATTTCCGGCTGAATTTACCGGTAAATTATCAAAATATGACATTGATCCTTACCGCCGGGAAAGGACGGGAATAAAGGCGGCCATTATCAGGGAAAAGGGGGTTAACGGCGACCGGGAAATGGCATGGATAATGCACCTGTCCGGTATGGATGTGAAGGATATTCATATGACCGACCTGATCAGCGGCAGGGAGACACTCGAAGATGTTAACATGATCGTGTTCGTAGGAGGTTTTTCCAACAGCGATGTGCTTGGTTCGGCTAAAGGATGGGCGGGGGCATTCATTTATAATGAAAAGGCGAAGCTTGCTCTTGACAGGTTCTATGCCCGTACAGATACGCTTAGCCTTGGTGTGTGCAACGGATGCCAGCTGATGGTGGAACTGGGACTTGTGGGCAGGTCCGGGAATGGGGGGGCGAAAATGCAGTTCAATGATTCCCGCAAGTTTGAATCGGCATTTCTGAATGTAGATATTCCTGAAAACAATTCGGTTATGCTGCAATCTCTGGCCGGCAGCAGGCTTGGTATCTGGATTGCCCACGGTGAGGGCAGATTCATTTTGCCCGGTCCTGAGAACAGCTACCACATCCCAATGAAGTATTCCTATTCTGAATATCCGGGCAACCCGAATGGATCGGACTGTGATGCTGCCGCCATATGCAGTCCCGACGGCCGCCACCTGGCAATGATGCCCCACCTGGAGCGTTCATTGTATCCCTGGAACTGGGCCGATTATCCGGAGGGGCGCAGGTGGATGGCGGCACCTGGAAATGACGCGGAAGGAGGAGGTACAGGTGCAGGTTCTTTTTCCGGAATTCCGGGTGTAATTGAAGTGGCTGGCTATGCTGACGAGATCACTCCCTGGCTTGAAGCGTTTGTAAATGCCAGGAACTGGTTTTAATTGACCCTGTGTCAGATGATTTTTACCTGTCAGTCCTAGAACCCCCCGAATGAAAGATGGAGCCCCAGAGTGCCGGTTGTCCTGTCAGCCTGTCTTTGGAAGGGCAGTGCAAAATAGGGTTCCAGGATGACAGCCCCAAAAAGGTTTACCCGTATTGCGATTCCGGTGCTGAAGACAGGGATGCGCTCATCCTCATCTCTTGCCGGTCTCCATTTTGCCTTTATGTCGTCAAAATCATACCATGCAAGTCCGCCATCAGCAAACAGAACCAGGTCACTGAAAAACATCCTTGATTTTATCAGCGCAAGCCTTTCGGGCCCTGTAAAAGGATAACGGATCTCTGCGTTGGCAACAGCAATTTTACTTCCCATCAGATTGTTGATGTTCATAAACTGGTTTGAGGTTTGTCCCGGCCGGCGCAGATCACGGTAACTATATCCTCTTACATAGTAGGGGTTGCCCAGAAAAACCGGTTGTAACCTGTCCGAATCGGGACCATATCGTCCGTAGTGCATAGTGCGAAATGCCAAGGCTACAGGGGGGATAAAGCGGTATTGACGGTAGTCCGCCGTAATGCCCCAGAATCCGAATTCACCGAATGTCCTGTCAACCTGGAACCGGTAGCGGTATCCGCTCATCGGGGATGTAAATCCGAATCTGGATCCGTCGCCAACGTAAGCCAGGTATGTCCTTGCCAGGTAGAACGATTCAGGGGCGTCAATCCTGTATTCTTCGCGGTCCACCAGCATGTTCCCGACATAATAATTATTTATACTGTCTATCCGGAAACTGTACATGCTTCCGCTGATGCCTCCTTCAAAACGCAATTGTTTTGACAGGGGATACTGGCCAAAGACTCCCAGTTCCTGTTCAAAAACCCGTTGTTCTATCATTATAAGATTTTCAGCAGTAGTGCCATTTATTTCCTCAGGTCTTACAAATGCGCGGGCAGATCGGTAAGGAATATGAGAAAAGGTGGCTCCCCAGTTGAAACGGCTGCTTTGATTAATGTATATTGCCTGTCCTGCAATGTCATAAATCCTGCCCTGGACCTGCAGTGAAGTGATCAGCATATTTTCTCTAAGTATATCGCCGAACATGAAACTAACCCCACCTGCCATTCCGGTGCCAAACTGACTGCTTACACCTATGCCAATCCCTGCGCTTCCGATGGCTTCCAGGGTAAACCTGGGGTCATAGTCCCTGTACCTGAATTTTCCGGGATCGGTAAGGGGGTAACTTTCAAGATTCCTGTCAACTACAAGAGTCGGTGGCTCCCTGTCCACCGGTGGCAACTGAGCAGCGGACAGATCGACATCGTCTGCGGAAAAAACCGGTCCGTCCAGCTCTTCGATGTCTGCTTTGTACAAATCATAGTTGGTGTTGTTATAGAGAATATAGACAATTTCATTACTACCTGCAGCGATATCAAAGCAAGGGGATAACTGGGTTATTCCGCTTACACCTGTCTGAAGGTCCGTCACTTTTATCACCTCTCCGGTTGTAGTAAAGTAACGGTAGATATTACGAAAACCTTCAGCATTCGAAACAAAAAATATGCTTTCTCCGTCCGGAGAATATTTTGGGTTGAAG
Source organism: Bacteroidales bacterium (assembly GCA_007134675.1). Lineage (GTDB taxonomy): Bacteria > Bacteroidota > Bacteroidia > Bacteroidales > PUMT01 > PXAP01. The sequence continues at coordinate 18,639 of SLKJ01000142.1, read as the reverse complement.
ATGTCAGCTCCCGGTAAGATGCCGATTACCTCAACCTCTCCGGAATTAATATCATATTCAGCGATTCTGTAATTTCCGAATTTAATCGTTTCGAAATCTGTATTCCCTTCCCTGTCTGTTATGAATGCGATTTTTGATCCTTCAGGTGACCAGGCCGGCTGCAGTGCAGCATACCTGTCGTCATTCAGTTGTTGAAATTCACCTGTTTCAAGGTCAATAAGATACAGGTTGCTCCGACCTTCCTTCATGCCCGAAACCACAATTGTTTCTCCATCGGGCGACCATTCAGGGTTGTTAAATGTATATAGCCCGTCAGGCGCTATTGTATTAACTATCCGTTCCCTGGCCAGATCTGCAATCAGTAGCTTATTCCGTCCCTGGCTGAATGTTGTGATCGCAAACCTTTTTCCGTCAGGGCTCCATGTTCCTGCAGATTCCATAAAATTGTATTCATCAATATGAGTATCCCTGATAACATTTGTTATGCGTCTGGTTATCTCTTTCTCATGAATATTTGCAAGAAAGAAATCGATTGAAATAACATTCTTGTCCGATATAAAAACAATATTTTCACCATCCGGACTGACAGTTGGTGCAATATTCATTTCACCGGCATTGGTGGCATCGAACAGTTTTTCTCCAACAGATTCCTGTTTTCCCTCCATGAGTGGTTCATATGCTTTTCTGAGGCTGTTGGCCCACAAGGCGGAAAGAGAATCGGAAGAATATCCGGTCAGGGTATCAATTGCCCTTTGATAACCTGCCTCCGCGGATGCAATGAACATCGGTTGGATCATGGCATCTCCGTACATTCCCGCAATGAAGGCCCAGAATGCATGGCCCCATCTGTAGGGAAAATATTCATGCATGCGGATTGTCATATCTTCCAGTGTAGGTATATCGTTGTGTTTAACCGCATCTCTCATCCACATCGCTGTATGGGCGTCTGTTCGGCCTATCGAGAGATATTCAGACTGCCCTTCAATCATCCATAGCGGCACATTTTCCATTGCCTGTCTGCCCATACCACGGTCTCCGTTCCCCAGAAAGAGCCTGAAATGAAAAACATGGGTCAATTCATGTGCAAGTACATGATTGGTTTCTCTCCGGGAAGGTGAAAGGGGCATTACCACACGTTTCCGTGCACCTTCGGTAACCCCGCCGGTTCCGATACCAACCAATTGCTGTATTACAGTCGTCTGCTGAAAATCAGCATGGTTGTTGTACAGAATTATGGGTTTTCTTCGTTCAAGGGTATCCTGGAATATTGCCAGATGTCTTTTATACCACCGTTCAGCCAACTGGGCAAAATCCCTGATCTCTTCCTCATCCTCAAGGTAGTGGTAGATATCAAAATGAGGCGTTTCAAATATCTGGAAATCCAGTTGATCGTAAACGACTTTGTTCCTACCGAAATACTGGGCATTAACGGTGTGACAAAAAATTGTAATCAAAAGCAGGCTGGTGAAAATTTTAAGACTTTGCATGACTGTGAAATTTTAGAGTGAACAATTTTACTAGGCAATGACAGGCCAAAAAATATACCACAGGGAATCCGGATATCGGTCCGGTAACAGGATGAAGGACGGGATGCATTGTTTTATATGAGCCGGGATGGTTTTTCTTAAGATGATCCTTTCAGGAAAGTATCAAAAATCCTGTGCTTTGGTTGTGGAAAAATTACCCATTTATATGAATTATATGAGCTGGAAAACCACTTTCCGGAAGGTTAAAGTGATACTGCAATATTTTAAAAATGACATCGGGTTGCAATTCTCATTTGATAAACGGATACATGGTTAAGGGTTTTATAATGAGCATTATGGTGTTCTGCACCAATCAGGAAAAAGAATCAGCCATATTTTTGATTATCTGTATATCAGGTATATACCAGATTTTGCTTTTTTGTTAAATGCATTGATAATCATACCGTTTATTTTGATTAACGTAGATGTTTTGATGATTAAGTGAGTGAATGATTGCTTAGATTAGTAATACAATAAATTGCCATTCTGGTTTATAATTTATGGAAATGCTCTGAAAGTTAAAATTGGTCTGTAGTGTATGGATAAATTAAAAATACTTATTCTTGAGGGTGAGGATAAATACCGGAACAAACTGGATAATTTTCTGCGTGAGAAGGGTTATTTCATCTATTCCACCGTTAGTACTTTCGAGGCTGTACAAATTCTCGACGACAATAAGATTGATATTGCTTTTATCGACCAGGCTCTTTCTGAAATGAATGCTGTGGACCTGATAAAAAAAGTCAGATATATTAATCCTGCTACTGCAACGGTGGTTACTTCTTCAAATACAGAAGCTGCAAATATCAGATCTTTATTTGCATCCGGTGCACACGACATTTTGTTGAAACCATTCGGATCTAATCAGATGAATAGAATTATTTCACGTTTCAGGCTGAATGCCCTTCATATCAACGGCCATAACCGGGATGACCTGAATGGTGGATTTGTTATATCGGGACCGACTCTTTCCACAGGATAATACTACTTGCTTTACTCAGCTCTTTTCGCATCAGAACTTTTTTGAATTTACAGGGTAAAGGCTGTTTTTAAGAGGTTTACCGATGGTTTCATTCGTTCATGGATGTTTTTTTCAATGAAAAAAACATAATCTACATTTTAATTGTATAATTTTAAAAAAGTTTTTCAACTTATCAGTACCCGATTACTCAAAATAATGGCACTTATTGGTTATAAAATTAAAACAAATGGATTATAACAAAACAGATAAAGATCAGAAAGGAGCTTACAGCAAAGGCAGGAAGGAAAAAGGAACCTCCGGGAAATCCGGCGAGAAACGGTCATCATTGGATATTTCGTATGATGAACTGAAAGCTGAAAATGAAGCTCTCAGAACCAGGGTGGATGAATTAAAGAAAAGTGACCGATTAAAAACGGCCTTCCTGAATAATATTGCCAGTGAGGTCCAGACACCCCTGAATACAATTACAGGATTTTGCGCTTTTATAACCGACCCATCTTTATCTAACGACAAACGCCTGGCATACATAAAAATAATAAGTGAAAGCTGTGATCAGTTGCTTTTGATAATGACTGATATAACAAATATTGCTGCAATTAAAAGTGGCCAGGAACAGGTCCATATTAATGAAGTTGATTTGAATCAGCTATTAAAACAGTTGTATATAAAGTATTCTGCGAGAGCAAAAGAACAGGGTAATATCTTTAAGTACAAGGCCGGTTTTCCCGATGATAAGGCCGTGGTTTTGACTGACAAAACCAAGCTTTCCCGAATCCTGTCCAATCTGCTGATCAATGCGATTAAGTTTACCGGCCAGGGTAAGGTCAGGTTTGGTTACGACCTGAAAGAGGGGGATATTATGTTTTATGTTAAGGATACGGGTATTGGAATTCCTGCTGAATTGCAGAAGAATATTTTCCGGCGTTTCGATCAGGATGGGGCAACAGATAACTTTTACTGCGAATCAAGCCTGGGTTTGTCTATATCCAGTGCTTATCTTGAAATGATGGGAGGCAGGATCTGGTTGGAATCTGAATCCGGCAGGGGATCGAAGTTTTATTTTACCATTCCCTGGAAAAAGCCCTGAAAGTTCCGATTTTATTCCTTCCAGATTTAGAATGCAATTATCACCCGGTAAGGATTCAGATCAATCTGATTATAACCGAACTGCTTCAACAGGGTGCTTAAGTGTGTAACAATTGCTAATGCTGTGCGTACAACCAAAACGAAGGCATATCGGCAACGCCGGATCTTGCCCTGATAATTATTGCCTTCAGCATATCATTTTAAGGAAATTCATTTGCTTGATAAAATGCAGGAAACCAATGCCCTGAGAGCTTTTACAGATTTTGCACCGGTTGGTATTATCAGTACTGATTACAAAGGGAAAACACTTTATGTCAATCCCTGCTGGATCAAGCTATCGGGCCTTTCTTTTAATGATGCCCTGGGTGATGGTTGGATGAAGGCGGTACATCCGGATGATTTACCCTGGCTTAAAGCCAGATGGGAAGAGACCGTCTCAGCTTGCAAAACCTACAGTGCCGAATACCGGTTTTTACGACCTGACGGCTCTGTTGTCTGGGTAATGGGAAACTCAACCCCCCAGTTCAATGATTCGGATGAATTAATCGGGTATATAGGGACCATTACTGACATTACTGAAAATAAAGAGATACTCAAAGATTTAATTGATGCCAAAGAAAAGGCTGAAGAGAGCGACCGGTTAAAAACGGCTTTCCTTAATAATATCTCTCATGAGATCCGTACACCACTCAATGCAATTACAGGTTTTTGTGCCTTTTTATCCGAACCGGGCTTATCTCATGAAAAACGCGAATCTTTCACAAAAATAATAATAGAAAGCAGCGACCAGCTTCTTTTAATTATTACTGATATAATAAATATCGCCGCTATTGAGAGTGGCCATGAAAAGGTCTGTGAAAAGGAGTTCAATCTTAATTCAATGATTAAAATGGTGACCGGACGATTCGTGTCAAGGGCCAGAGAACAGTATAATATACTGAGATATAAGACCTTCTTGCCGGATGAGGAGGCGGAAATATTTACAGACAGGACCAAACTGGTGCAGATTCTTTCAAATCTGCTGAACAATTCAGTTAAATATACTCAAAAAGGCGGGATTAATATTGGTTATTCCTTAAAAGACAGCAACCTGGAATTTTATGTAAAAGATACCGGGATGGGGATACCTGAAAATTTAAAAAATCAAATATTCGAAGTCTTCAGGCAGGTTGAGAGTTCAGATACCAGGAACTACGGCGGATCCGGTCTGGGTTTGGCTATCTCCAAAGCTTACGTCGAAATGCTTGGCGGAAAAATATGGGTGGATTCGGAGCCAGGCAAAGGATCGACTTTCTACTTCACAATTCCTTACAGGAAAACAGGTAACCAACAGCTGTAAGCAAGAGCTGAATCATTTTTTTTTTGTTATTTGCCCGCAATGTCCTAACTTGTGTAGGAACCATTCCTTTACAGCCATGAAGGGAAAATCGCCTGATCAGAATGCCCTGAATCTCTTTGAACCGGTACTAAGACAGATAGTTAAGCCTGATCACCCTATTACAGTCCTGGCGGACAGCTTTCCGTGGAGTGACATTGAATCTGAATATTCAGATCTGTACTCCGATAAAGGGGCGCCTGCCAAACCTGTCAGAATGATGGCTGGACTGCTCATCCTTAAAATGATTTTCAGAGGAAGCGATGGGGGTATTGTTGTCGAGTGGCAGCGTGATCCATATTTCCAGTATTTCTGCGGCGGGAATGTGCTTGTTGATAAACCGCCATGTAACCCTGGTGATTTATCCCGTTTCAGAAAGCGAATAGGTAGGGAAAGGCTTGACAGGCTTATGAAAGTGTTTAAAGAACTGGAGGAGAGTGCCGGAATTGGCAAAATAAGGGTCCATGATAATTCCAGACCGGGAAAGGAAGGTTTTTCATACTCTGCAGAAACCGGGTTTTATAACAGCGTTATTACCGGCATCAGAAGTCTGGCCGGTAAATTATCGGGTCTATTTTCAAAAAAAATTAGTCGGCCATCAGTTCCGGAAGCAGATCATCTTTAACCCATTTGAAATCAGGCTCAAATTCAAGGGCTTTTAGATAGGTCAGGCGGGCCATTTCCCTGTTGCCTGTCTCCTCGTAGCTCTTTGCCAATCCGACCAGGGTGTTCAGGTAGAGCCAACGGTGGCTTTCCTTCATATTTTCTTCAAGCAGCCTTATTGCGCGGCTGTAGCTGTCCACAGCCTTCTCCTTTGACCCCCCCAGTGCAGATGGGGCATAAAACATAGCATTGCCGTGTTCGATCCATGCAGATGGATTGTATGGGTCAGTTTCTATGGCCTTGTTAATCAGGTTCATGCTTCTTTGGCCCCAGAATACAGCTCTCCATGGTGACATTGAAATCCTGTATGCATAAAAAGCCGCCTGAAGGGCATAGGCTGAGGATTCATACAGTGGCGAGGCCTCAAGTTTTTCTACGGCCTCTTCTGCAAGCGAGATATGTTTCCGGGCCTCGGCTCTGTTATCAACACCCAGGCTGTAACCTGTATATCCATACCTTGCCAGGGTCAATTCATAAAGGGTTTCAATGCTTCCCGTGCGTCTGTAATTCTCTTCCAGCTTTTTTATCGCATCCGTCCACAGTTCGATTTTTCCACGGGTATATGCTGTATATATCATATCCCGGAGCTCATCTGTTACCGCCTGCAGAGAATTAAAACTTAAAAGGGCGGCCAGAATGACCGGCAGCGTTGATCTCATGCAGGCCGGAAGGTATATTACGCGTGATAAGCTATTAGTCATGACATTCGGGGGGTTAATACTGATCCGTAAACATTTCTGCCTTTCCAGATCAAAGCATGCCTTGTTCTTTTGTTAATTGCAGTGATTATCATAGCACAGAAAGCGATCTGTTGCAACGGGGCCAGGAGCACGTTAAACACTGCAGGCTGGCGGCTGAGGAGTAAGATAGCTATTCTTTGTGCCATTATCAGAGCAGGGAAGGCCAGAGAGAGCTGCAGGGGCAGGTACAGTATAACAGGAATAAAGCCGAGGGTTGTGATAAGCGCAAATAATGCAGCCAGCCAGATATGTCCTCCAAAAAATTCAGGCACGTTCCTTGAGAAACCTTCCAGCGACTCATTCCATGAACCATACATCCGGCAGGATATATCACCATTGCTCAGGATCGTATGGGTATGCAGCCCCATTTTTTTTGCTGTTTTGAAGATTTCAATATCCTCTGCCAGGTTTTCTTTTACTTTTTTGTGAAATTTTGAAATGTGGTATACCCCTGCTTTGAATAGCATAAACTGTCCGTTTGCAGCAGATAATGAGGGTTTGGGGGAGATCCTGGTCAATATCAGAGGCAGAAGTCCTATCAGTATCCAGTTCATGACAGGTACTGTGATCTTTTCACCTAATGTATTCATGTCCTGCTTCGGGAAAATAGACAACAGGTCCAGGCGGTACTTCTGAATATGGGCCAGGCTGTCTCTTATCAGAGAGGGTTTTATTCGTACATCTGCATCCAGATAGAGAAGGTATTCACCTTTTGCGGCCAGTGAAAGCTGGTGGCAGCCATGGTTCTTTCCGAGCCATCCGGAAGGAAGAGTGCTTCCTTCCATAAGCCGTATTCTGCTGTCTTTTTTTATGTGATCACTGACCACCCGGGCGGTATTGTCCTCTGAAAGATCGTCATAAACAATTATTTCAAGGTTTTTATAATCCTGGTCATAAAGATCATTCAACAGGCTGCCTATTTTATCCTGTTCATTGCGGGCGGGGATCAGCACTGATACAAGAGGAGGAGAGGAAACTGTGACAGATTCCGGATCTTCAACAGGGGACTTTCTCAGCCACTGCCGCGTGATCAGGTTTAAAACTGTTACCAGAAAGCGCAGCACCAAAAAACCAAATATGAAATATGCCAGCCAGATCATGAGAGTTGTTTTTGACGTTCCAGGCATCTTTGGTAAAACAGGTTGTAGCTCTCACTGAGATCATCAAGGATAAATCCCTCTGTAAGGGGATAATCTTCCAGGTAAACATATAATGTTGGTTTCCTGCATGAAAAGTAATCGGTGAGGTTGGCCATGAAAACAACGTGCACAGGAGCACCGGCATTTTTCAGTATCCTGAACCAGCCTTTAAGGAAAGCCATCTCAGTTGTATATTGCGATTTTATCTTCCCCTGTGGGAAAATTATCAGTATGTTACCACTGCTTTTAAGAATTTCTGATGCATAGTTGACAGATTTGATGGCAGAGCGGCTACCCGGGTCAATGGAAAACGCTCCGAGCTTCCTGAAAAAACTGATTTTCTTTAGCTGCTCCTCAAGCATCATAAGATAAAAACGGCGTTTGAAAAGAGTCCGGTTGAGCTCATATGAGAAAAACCCGTCCCACCAGCTTATATGATTTCCTATCAGCATGACCGGCAGTCCCCTGTCACTGAATTCACCACTTATTTCAATTTTCCTGAAATCTTTCCACAGGATGAAGCGGAAATAGTGTGAGAAAAACAGCCGGTGCAACCAGAAATGATCTGCCTCTATCATTAGTCTACTATTTGGTGAGACTTCACGTGTACTATTTGGTGGGACTTCAGTATCATGCGAATTCAAACGAAACGGTATATTATGTTCATAGTAAGTATAAAACCGGCCTGAACTGCAAAAAGGCCCGGTAGTATCCTGTTTTCTGCCCTCAGTCTGAAAATGTGCAATAGTGAAAGAAACAGGAGGGATATGACGAACCATGCCGCATAGTTCTGAAATGGTATGTCATCACCCGACCAGCTCCACATATTCATCCTTATTGCAACAGGTTCAAGAATAATATCATAGGTAACCATTAGCAGAGCTCCTGTAATTACCTGAATCCAACGGTTTATCCCGCTCAGTCCGGTAAGGTGGTAAACAAAGTATATAAGCATCAGCCAGTTTACGCCAATAATAAACGGCGTGCTAAAAAGTTTAACACCAAGAACATGGCCGTAATTGTATTCCCCGAAAACCAGTCCTGTGTATACACCTGCAACCTCGATAAAAAAACCTGCAAGCGCAATAAAAAGATACAGTACAATATGTCTGGTTGACCAGGGTCTGTGGAAGATAAACAGCAGTGCCAGATTCATCAGTAATGTGTATGGAGTGAGTATCTCCGTGAAACTTTTTGTAGCAGGAATTGAAAGTCCGATAATCCCCACTGCATAGAAGATAATTAATATTTTTATGATTTTATCCGGATCTTTTAAGCTGAAAATGAATCTCATGGCAAAAATGGGGATTTTACATTGTTTAATGTTTTTGTTCTATTGTTAGTCATTCATACCTTTAAACCAAAATCCGTTGGCCTTGTTCAAATTGCGGTCCAAATATTATTATGGACTCTTTAAAATTATTACCAATAAAACAGATTATACAAGTTATATGCAAGGATCTATCTCTTTGTCTGCGATTTTGGCCGAAGCAAGACAGAGGGGTATTCCTCCTCCCGGGTGCACACTGCCACCGGTAAAATACAGGTTCCGGTATTTTCTGCGAAAATTGGCATGGCGGTTAAATGCTGCAAACATGCTGTTTGAGCTCATTCCGTAAAGTGACCCCCTGAATGAGCCGGTCTCTTCCTCTATGCTTCTCGGATCGGCAATCTTTTCATAAACAATCCTCTTTTCAATATCTGTTTCCAATATACGGTTGATCTTTGAGACTATGATTTTCCGGGCCTCTGCAATTATCCGGTCCCAATCCTGTTCCCGGTTCTCCGGTGCATTGATCATCACGTACCAGTTTTCGGCCCCTTCAGGAGCATCCTGTTTCACTGCGCGGGAGCTGATATATATATATACTGTCGGATCGGGGCATATGGTTCCGAGACTGAAAAGATGCCTGAATTCCTCCCTGTAATCGTCAGAAAACAGGATATTATGAAGCTCAAGCCGGGGTTCAAGGGCATTGACCCCCCAGTAAAATATCAATGCCGATGTTGACCTTTCACCCCTTGCCAGTCGGCGGGGCATCTTCTCCGATGGCATCAGTTCATCGTAAAACAGGCTTACATCGGTGTTGTTAATAACTATCCCGGCAGGTATAAACTCCTTTTCTGTCCTTATCCCCTTTACAGTTCCATTTGCATGAATGATTTCATTTACCTTTGTATTCAGGTGAAAATTAACTCCCATCCTCCTGGCAAGCAGGGTTAGCGATGCTGCGATATCAAAAATTCCCTTATCGGGGAAGAAGGTCCCGAGGCTGTGTTCCAGGTGCGGGATGATATTGAGCGTAGCAGGGGTCTTGTATGGGTTTGACCCGTTATAGGTGGCATACCGGTCGAAAAGCTGTACGATCCTCCTGTCGGAAAACCATCTCTTGTTCCTTTCATGCATGGTAACAAAAGGGTCAAGCCTCCATGAGTTGAGCATGGTCTTAATAAATGACTTTGATCTGAAGTTCGCTGTTTTGTGGAGCGAGCTGAAAAGAAAAGATTCAGCAGTCAGTTCATACAACTTCCTGCTTTTTTTGAAAAAGCTTTCAAGCCTCGCCGGAGGCAGGCCGCTTTGAAGCTGAATCTCCTCACTGAATTTTTCCGGATTTTGCCATGCATTGATAATGCTGCCATCTTCCCAGAAGTACTTGCAGGACATCTTAAGCCTCTTGTAATTGAAATGAAGTCGCGGATCTTCACCGCACAGAGCAAAGAGCTCATCAATCAAGCCCGGCATTGTCAGCAGCGAGGGTCCACGGTCAAAGCGGAACCCACTTTGATTTATTTCAGATACCTTACCCCCTGTCTGGGATGCCTGTTCAAAAATGCTCACCCGGTAACCTTTGGCAGCCAAACGTATTCCCGACGCCAGTCCCCCGATCCCGGAACCGATTATTACCGAATCCTGTTTTGACATTGTGCTGTTAATGTGCAGTAAAATTATTTTGTAATTGATCCTGCTTTATAATGACCGTCCGCTTAAGGCATCTGCTAAATTAATTGAATTTTAATAACTATGGAATATTTGTCCCTTAATAAGTATTATATCCACGACATTTATCAAATTCCTCTTTTTTGCCTATTTTTGAATACTGTAAAACATTCCCGGGCTACATGAAGAGCAGGTCATGAACCTTAAGCTACTGTTTTAACGGGGCCGTTTAACTTATGATTTAATGACTTAAATTATTGCTGATGGAAAAACTTAACAAAGATAGCAGGATTGCTATTCTGGGTGCAGGAAATATAGGATTGTCCATAGCGCGTGGGTTGTTAAGATCGGGGCAGTTTTCACCCGGCAACCTAAACCTTACCCGCAGGCGGACTCACCTGCTGTCCGAAATACGGGAATCGGGGGTATCTGTTCTGAAAGACAATGTCAGGGCGGTGAAAGCTGCCGATATTATAGTCATTTGCGTCGAACCGCAACAGATTGACGGAATCCTGAGGGAGATACAGCCGGTACTCGAAGTTAGCAGGCATATGATCATTTCAGTCGCAACAGGGGTAAAGATAAAACAGATAGAACAAATTACCGGTCAGGGAATTCCAATTGTAAGGGCAATGCCGAATATTGCCATATCGGTTGGTGAATCAATAACTTGTCTCACATCAAATGGTATAAATGACAATGCCCTTAAAATTGCCTGCAAACTCTTTGACCTTGTTGGAACCTGTCTTATTATCAACGAAGAAGAGATGATTGCTGCAACCGCTATCGGAGCCTGTGGTATTGCCTTTTTCCTCCGGGCCATAAGGGCAGCATCACAAGGAGGCATAGAGATCGGGCTTCAGTCAGCACATGCACTCAATATAGCTACTCAGGCAGCAAAAGGTGCGGCCTCTTTGCTGCTCTCAGCCGACAGTCACCCGGAGCAGGAAATAGATAAGGTAACGACTCCCAAAGGCTGCACTATTGCCGGATTAAATCTTATGGAATATGAAGGCTTCAGCTCTGCCATGATAAAAGGTATATCTCTCTCGGCTGAAAAGGCTGCCCTGTTATACAGGGGAGATAAAGATTAAAATTTCTTAAAATATTCAGATTTTCTACCCCCCGGCAAAACACTGGTATGTGTTTTGTTGTTTTTTTTGTGTTAAATTATTAAATTGCTAAAAATAGAGATTGTGGATCAATTGTTTGACATATTCAAAATTAACCACAAAAATATCCTGCCGAAGCAGGGCAGGGTTCTTATTTCCGATCCCTTCCTGAACGATGCCTATTTCAAACGTTCTGTTGTCTTTTTAACGGAGCATAATGATAAGGGGACTGTGGGTTTTGTGCTTAACAAACCTGTTGATGTTTCCATAAATGAAATTCTGGCAGATTTTCCCGTTATTGATACCTCGATATCGGTTGGTGGACCTGTGGGTACCAATTCTGTACATTATATTCATAAACTTGGTAATATTATACCAAACAGCGTCAAAGTAACAGGGAATCTCTGGTGGGGAGGAGATTTTGAGTTTGTGAAACAACTTATAAGAGGTGGTACTCTGGATAGTGACATGATCAGGTTTTTTGTTGGTTATTCCGGATGGGAACCCGGGCAACTCGAAAGGGAAATTTCAGAAAACTCGTGGGTTGTCAGCGAACTGGACAGCAGAATTATAATGAACAGCCGAACAAAAGAATCATGGCAGCATGTTCTTAATACTCTGGGTGGGAATTATAAATTATGGACCAACTTCCCTGAAAACCCTGGTATGAACTGACGGGTCAGGGTATATTTCTCATTATGAATTTCAGGAAAATTGCTCGTTGTTAAGGTTTGAAACAAGCATTCTGGATGTTTTGCTGAAGTAACGTTTTTCCCGGTATGCCAGGACCCATCGGATTCCCGAAATTGCATTGGTAAGAAAGCATTCATCAGCAGTGAGGAGATCATCTTCATTTATTATCGATTCCCTGCATTCGAGGCCTTCTGTTTCAGCTATCCGTATTATCTGCTTCCTCATTATGCCTGCAACACATCCTTCATCAAGTGAAGGCGTGTATAGTATCCCTTCTTTCAGTATAAAAATATTTGAGCTTATCGTTTCAGCAATCCTGCCTTCTGTGTTAAGAATAAAACAGTCATTCCAGCCGTGCCTGTTTCTGTGAAGTCCGGCCAGGACATAGAGCATGGAATTGGATGTTTTCAGGTTTGCCAGATTATCGGCCTTTTTCGAGAATTCTTTAAACAGCCCTGTTTTATAACCCTTCTCATTCAGCTGGTATTTATCTGCAGGAAGGGGGGTTGTTTCTGCAAGCCAGGAAACGGAGTTGTTCACTGGAGTGTAATACCCACCGGTATTGCGAAATACGCTCAGCCTTATCCTCACCCCTTTGTACAGGTGGTTCCTGTTCAGAAGCTTTCTTAACAATGACTCAAGCATGACGGCATCAGGCAGGTTTCTTTTTTCCATCTGCAGCATTTCCATGCCCTTTGCAAGGCGACTGTAATGATCTTTAAAAAACTGCAGATGTGTACCATTGGCATGAATTGTCTCAAAAAGGGCATCTCCATAGCAAAAAGCACGGTTATCATGCATTAATGACGGTTCCCCGGAAGGGAGCATTTCACCGTTAAGGCAGATGAATTGTTTATGCATTTACTTATTATAATTTGTTTCCGATACCCTGCCGGACAGGGGATATCTTGTTGCTAAATACGGAAAAGCTGTTCGAGAAATCTTCCAAGCAGGCTGAAATCTATCAGGAGCGGGAACAGCAGTCCGAAAACGGCGCCTATAAAGTGGGCATCATGATTAATGTTGTCGGATGCCCTTCTGCTCATGTAATGTGAATACGCCAGATAAAGTCCTCCGAACACTACCCCGGGAATGGGTATTACGGCATAAAGCAGAAGATTCTGCCATGGTGCAAAGAAGATGCTGGTAAATATTACGGCTGATACTCCCCCCGAGGCACCCACGGAGTTATACCAGTGATTGTCTTTGTGTTTCATAAGCGTGGTAAGAGATGAAACCATCACAGCCCCGATGTAAAGCAGCAGATATACCAGACCCGGAAACACCATATCCAGCCGGTCAAAATACCGCTCCACAGCCGTTCCAAAGGAGAATAGCACCAGCATGTTGATAAACAGATGCACCCAGTCCGCGTGCAGAAGGGCATGGGTAAGCAGCCTGTAATACTGTTTCCGGTGGTAAACCTGATAGGGATTAAACTGAAGTTTATACATCATCTCCGGGCGTGAAAAGGCCAGGATAGAAATAAGTGCTGTGAAAGCTACAATGAAAATAGTCATATGGTATAGTTTTTAACAAATATACAAAACAGAAAGCATTCATCACCTGAACCAATTTGGAAGAAGTTAACTTGTGAAGCCGTCCTGGAAGAGTTAACCCTGATTCAGGTTAGTCAGTTGCATTGCATTACAGCAGCAGGAAGTCTGTTCCGGCTTTCCGGATGATGTTCAGTGAAGGATCTTGTAAATAAGCTCTTTGAGCAGATCACCCTCGGTTGACGAAACATTGCCAAAGCCTTTGTACCACATGTCGTATTCTCTCAGCCAGGATATTATTTGTGACGCTTTTCTGGGGCTGTATCTTTCTGCAGCCCTTTCGTATTCAGGAACGAAATATGGGTTGATTTTAAGTGCTGATGCTATGTTCCTGACCGACTTATCCTTTATTAAATGGAAAGTAAATACCTTGCTGAAGAAATTGTATAGTGAGGCGATGGCAACCGGAAAGGGATTGGTTTTCTGGTTTTTTGCAAAATAACTTATTATCTGGTTGGCTTTGAGAATGTTTTTCTGCGCCAGGGCTTTTTGAAGTTCAAAGGTATTGTAATCCTTGCTTATTCCAATGTTTCTTTCAATCGACTCCGGGGTTATCCTCCTCTCTTTTTCCGGTATTGCTATTATCAGCTTTTCCAGTTCGTTGGCTATCTTCCCCAGGTCAGTGCCAAGGTATTCAACCAGAAGCATGCATGCCGCAGGTTCTATAGCACATTGCCTGCTTTTAAGCCATGATTTTATCCAGTCGGGTATCTTATTTTCATATAACCTTGGTGATTCCATCAATGCGCCGCCACATCCCTGTATTACTTTGGTAAGCTTTTTCCTTTTATCGTAGGCTCTGTGCTTGTGATTAATTACAAGTATAGTTGATTTCAGGGGATTCTCAGCGTAGACTGCAAGTTTGTCAATATCCTTCATCTGCTGTGCCTCATTGATAACAACCAGCTGGTGGCTGGCCATCATAGGGTACCTGCGTGCTGTATTGATAACTGTTAATGCATCCGTGTCCTGTCCGTATAAAATTGTCTGGTTAAATGGCTTCTCTTCTTCTGCAAGAACATTATTGATCATAAAATCTGTAACCAGATCTATGTAATATGGCTCCTCACCTGACAGGAGATAAACAGGCCGGTAGGTTTTATTTCTGAGTTCATTGATGAGATCATGGACTGTCATGTGGATCAGAATTTAAGAGGATTAGCCGATGCTGCATTGTTACTCGCCATACCTGTCCTGATGATAGTAATGCCGTTCGCTACTGCGCAGGGCATGGGATTGTCCTCATATCTTAATATATTTACTGATATAATTACTGACATTATGCAGCCACTAAATTTACCTCAATATTCTTTTAAAATAAAATCTGAAGGACAAAGAAAATACATTTTCGACAATATCAGAAAACGATATGTAAATTTGACTCCTGAGGAGTGGGTAAGGCAGCATTTGATAGCCTGGCTGGTTGATGAGAAAAAATATCCCCCTTTGCTCATAGCTGTTGAGATGCCACTCAAATTTAACAGGTTGGAAAGGAGGGCAGATGTTGTATTGTATTCGGGCAATGGTAAACCAGTTATGATTATAGAATGCAAAGCCCCTGGTATTAAGATATCACAGAAGGCTTTTGATCAGGCTGCGAGATACAATGCAGGTCTGAAGGTCGATTACCTGGTTGTTAGTAACGGGTTGGTTCATTATTGTGCAAAACTCGACCACGACGGCGGAAGATGGGAATTCCTCAAGGATATTCCCGATTATGATGCTGCCAGGTTCTAGGAATTGTAGTTGATAAGCTGCAGCATAAATTCACTTTTCCACCCTTCCTGTGTTTTGTTCCAGTCTTTTTTTTCTCCGGTTATTTTAAAACTGAATTTCTCGAAAAGCCTTATGCTGATCTTATTATCACAGTCAATATAACAGAACAGCTGGTGAAGCTGCAGGATCGTAAAGGAATAATTGATAAGCAATTCCAGAGCCTCTGAGGCAAAGCCCCTGTTCCGGTGCTTAAATTCGTTTATAAGTATGCCGATGCCGGCGCGCTTATGCATAGGTTCAAAATCGTAAAGATCTATGGCTCCTATGGTATCAGGGTCACCGGGCCCGGTGTAATCTATCATCAGTCTCAGCTGCTTGGCCTGAAATATATCTATATGAGAATCGGCAATATACTTTTCCAGAACAAACCTGGAGAATGGAACAATGGTGTTGCTTACAGACCATATGTTTGAATTATTTTCCCATCTGTAAAGCAGGTCAACATCAGATGGTTCCAATGCCCTGAGGGTAATATTATTTCCGGTAAGAATGCTCACAATCCTGTTATTTTTCCTGATACACAATCCAATTTTTTGGTCTGCCGAAGTTTGATACGGGTTTCATCATGAATAATCCGGCAGGCAGAGACAAGGATACTTTCTCATTGCTTGTTTTGGCCCCTTGCACTTCTGTCCTTGAAGTAAAATGCTGCAAGTAGCAAAACGACAAGCAGAAGGATCCACAATAAGGGAATCCTCCGGCCATTGGATATGTCTTCAATATCTTCTTCTGCCGGAGCTCTTTTGTCGGTTGCATAGGTGTCAGGAGTTACGCTGGCAACGTCAGTTCTTATTTTGGGAAGTACTTCCGCCAATTCATCCTTGCCAAAACCATATCTGTCAGCACTGTCTATTATTGATTCAATAAGATCAGGAACATTTTCGGGTACTTTCCCTTCATCCACGAGTTGGTTAAGATACTGCATCATCCCGGTTGAAACAAATGGTAATAGCTTCCTGATTAAATCTTCGGGAGATTCGTTTTCCAGGTCAAATTTTTTGATAAGATACTCCGGATTTTCACTCAAAGCTGTTTCGTGAGGCAGCAGCTCATCCTCAACGATCGGATGATAGCTGATAGCAACCTCTTCAGTAATAATATCCCCTTGCAGGTCGGTATACCTGAATTTAAGAATATTTTCACCCGGCTGTGGTGCATAGTCATAATTGAATCTTCTCATGTTTACCCTGATGGTTTCCGTACCGATTAGCTCTCCGTCAAGGTACTTTTCAATTTCCAGAATGGTATTACGATCCAGCCTCATAGATATCCGGGTAGTCTTTTCTTCGGTCAGTGTATAGTTATGCTGTTCAATACCAAGGGTAGGCGGTGGGCGGGTCTCTTCCGGAAGGATTATCCTGTCGGTTGTAACCTCTTCAATACCGGGAATTTCCGGCTCAGGTCTGTCCACAATAGCATCAACGGTTATGCCGGGGTCTGTTCTTTCCAATGGCAGCGTCAAAGGTTTAACCATATCTTCATGACCCTCCTCGCTGAAAATCAGTTCCCAGTCCCCTGACTCAACCCGAATCTCATATTCCCCGGTTATCTGGTGGGGTCTTAGAGAATAGACGTGTTCGCCCGTTTGGGGGTCCACTACACTTATCATTGCCCCTGAACCCGTCTGCAAGCCATCCTGCCTTTTCATAACACCGCTGACCAGGAATTTGCGTCGATGTGAATCGGAAAAGATCTCATACCTGTATATGTCCATTTCACCAAATCCATCATCAGAAAATTTTGAGACATAAGCATAAATGCCACCTTTGACCGGATGAAAAAAGAGGTCATCATCCGGAGTGCTTATTCCATAACCTGCATTCCGGGGCTCTGACCACTCACCGCTGTCGTTGAGGGTTGAATAAAATACATCATAGCCACCGATATTATAGTGACCGTAAGAACTGAAATAGATGGTCCTGCCATCTTCAGTTATGAATGGTGTCTCTTCATTGTAGGGTGTGTTGATGACAGGACCCATATTTACCGCCGGGCCCCAGTCTCCTTTACTATCCCTTTTTGAATAATAAATATCCAGACCCCCAAAGCCTCCTGGACGGTTACTTGTGAAATAGAGGGTATTCCCGTCTTTTGATATGCTGGCATGCGATTCCCAGTAACTGGTATTTATATTTTCATTCAGCTTTTTCATGGTGGACCATTGTCCGTCAGTAAATTGACTTACATAAATATTTCCGACAAGGTCGTCTGATTTGTACAGATACAACTCTTTACCATCATACGAAAGTGAAACCGGGTAACAGTCCCCGTCACTCCCAATCTGTGGGGTTATTTCAATTGGCCATGACCACTGGCCGTTATCATCCTTTTGAGAAAAGAACACCCCGTCATAAAACTGCATTCTTCTTGAAAAAACAAAAGTGCTGTAATCGCCTGATACTACCGGATTAGTTTCTGCAAATCTTGTATTTATTTGTTCTCCGAGATTTTTTTCAAGAAAAAATGCCGGGTCCTGTGTACTGTTTATGGCATTAAGTGAAGCCTGAATATGCTCATCAACTATATCGATGTTGTAGATTGAAGGATCAAGAGTTTCCCTGAAGCGCTCATACATTTCAATTGCTTTTTCAAACTGGTAGTCTATATGATAGGCATTTGCAAGGAAAAACAGTGCATCCAAGGGAGCCCTTGTAGTCCTGATGGTTGGCCGCCTGTCTCTTATGTCCATATCCTCTATGGCTCTTTTAAGATATTCTATCGCCATCTGTTTTTCTCCGGGTATATTAAGGTAGCATGTACCAATCCGGTAATTCAGAAAGGCGTTATCGGGTTGGTCTTTCAGAAGTTCAAGATACAGTGGAAGAGCCTCATTGAATTCTTCAAAAAGATGATATGATTCAGCTTCAAGGAACATTTCCTGCCTGCCGCTGTATAACTGAGGGTGTATTTGTGCTTCGGCCTGCCCGAAAATAAAAATTCCGGCGAAAAGAAGAAATGATAATTTAATCATAAAACATATTAATTTATAATCATTCAGCCTGAAGATAAGGTCATAGACCTTTTTTGTTTTTTTTACATTATAAATATACATG
>SLKJ01000184.1 GCA_007134675.1 Bacteroidales bacterium | reverse complement strand
TTCCGAAAACAAATTGAATTGATCCGGAGATTGATTTATAGCCGCTAAAATATTTTGAACAGCGCAAAGGCGAGCCGTAATTCCAGGTTTGGGATGATTGCCAAGCCATAATCCCGATATTCAAACCAGGCAGGCCCGTGCGATCTATTTACCCGAGCGACCAGGCGAGGGCAAGCGAAACGCAGTGGAGCGCTGACATAATATCATTATAGCCGACAAAACGTTTTTGTTGTTTTGTCCTATAATTAATATTATGTTAAACTGCTAAAAATAACCTTATGGTTGTGGTTGCTCCTTTCGCAATTAATAAAAATGCCGGAATAAATCCGGCATTTCAAGGTCAAATTCCGGAAATCCGGAATCGCTTTCGGTAATCATCTCCTGCTTTATTCTTCTCTGCCGAGTTTCTTATTCATCTCTTCAAGTTTATCTTCCATACCAAGCCTGTAATAAAGAATTCGTAACGTTTCCATTGTCTCCCTATGATCAGGGTCAACAACGTGCGCCTGCTCCATATATGGAATTGACTTTCTGAGAACATCGAAGGCCTCTTTACGGGCTTCCTCATATTCAACGTTATCAACAATCTCATTAGCCTCTTCAAGCATCCTCACTGCTTCGTTGTAATAAATAACACCCATGTTGTAGTTCACATCAAAAAAATCAGGATCAAGCTCTATTGATCTTTTATATGCTTCCTTTGCTTTATCTCCCTTTCCTAATCTTTCAAATAATGCACCTTCGGCAAAATGAAAAGATGGGTTATCAGGTTCCTGCTGCTTTGCAAGCTCCAGATAATCCAGAGCAGCTTCAGCGTTGTCGGCATGGATGTAAAAGTTAACAAGTTCTATGAGTAATGCATTTTCCTGTGGGAATTTTTCAAAACCTTCCTGAAGAATTCTTTCAGCGCTTGTGGAATCTCCAAGTTCCACGTAAGTTTCTTTAATCAGTACATAAAGATTAGCATCACTATAATCCATATCCCTGGCTCTTTTAAGATATTTAAGGGCTTCTTCGTGTTCACCTGCCACGGCTGCCAAAAATCCGGTATTGAAAACTATCCCTGTATCAATAGGTTCTTCATAAAGTGGCGAATCGGCAACTTTAACTGCATACTGAAATGATTCGAATGCTTTCTTAAATTCAGAATCTTCATATTGCTTTACTGCCTGGCTTATAAACTGTCCGTGAAGACGAAGAAATGCTTCCTGTAGTCTCCTCTCCTGTCTGCCCCTTTCATCAAGCTCAATAGCCGTCTGGAAAGCTTCATAAGCCTCTTCCAGCGGAGATTCATGGATGACTACCCTTTCGTTCCATCCAACTAGCTGACCATCCTGAAAATAGACATCAATGTTTTCATAGACCAACACATCCCTTACTACTCCCCTTTCGGTCTCAATAGTCTGTCTCTCCTCTGGCTCATCCATAAAAAGGATTAATTCCTCTTTAGACATACCAAGATATAATAACTGGATGTTTACATCAAAGATATCCTGGAATACGATGCCTCTGTTGACCCATGTCCTTGGCCTTTGGCTCCTTCGGTCATGTTCTATCTGCCTGTCACTTCTGTCAAGCCGTCTTTCAACTGATTCCGGTGTCAGTTCCTGGGCTTCCGAAATAAGGGAAAAACCAAAAACTGCACATAATAATATTAAAAATCGTTTCATGATATAAAATTTAAAAAATTCAAAAGATTATCGATGAATCTAAAAACAATACAAATAAATCAGGATTCAAATTTACTGCTTATTTTGTGTAATCTCAAATTTCTTGCCAAAAACATCAGCTATTTGTACCATTCAGGTTATCAATATTATTCCCTTCAGATAAAATATCATTTTCAGACCCGTTTTCCTCGACTATTGCAACTGAAGCAACAGATTCTCCTTCCCGTAAATTAATTAATCTGACACCCTGTGTAGTCCTTCCCGTTGTTCTTATTTTATTCACTTCCAGTCTTATAGTTGTACCTGATTTTGTAATGACCATAAGATCATCAGTGTCTGTAACACCTTTAATACTAATTAACTGGCCGGTTTTGTCTGATATATTGATAGTTTTAACACCTTTTCCGCCCCTGTTTGTTATTCTGTAATCGCCTATTAATGAGCGCTTACCATATCCCTTTTCTGAGACAACCAGAACATCCTCTTTCTCCTCCTCAACGCAGATCATCCCAACAACCCTGTCTTCTTTATTAGCAAGTGTAATTCCCCTTACACCGCTGGCAGTTCTTCCCATCGGTCTGACGTATGATTCAGGGAATCGGATTGCCCTGCCGGATCGCACTGCTATTAAAACTTCCGCATTACCTCCGGTTAACTTAGCCTCAATAAGGTAATCGCCCTCTCTTACATTAATAGCGTTAATCCCGTTTGCTCTTGGTCTGGAATAGGCTTCAACCGACGTCTTTTTTATTACTCCCCGAACAGTACAAAGCAGAATATAATGATTTTTAATAAATTCATTATCAGTGAGGTTCTTGATGTTAATAAAAGTTTTAATTTTATCATCAGGTTCAATGTTTATTATATTCTGGATTGCGCGCCCTTTCGAGGTTTTTGCTCCTTCAGGTATCTCATATACCTTCATCCAGTAGCATTTCCCTTTTTCCGTAAAAAACAACATCGTATTATGCATGGTTGCAACAAAGAGATGATCAAGGAAATCTTCTTCTCTCGTGCTGCTTCCCCTTGCACCCATACCACCACGTTTCTGAGTTCTGTAATCTGTCAGCGCTGTTCTTTTAATATATCCGAGATGTGATATTGTAATGACAACCTCATCATCGGCATAAAAATCTTCCGGATTGAATTCTCCCTCATCAGGAACAATATCAGTTCTGCGATTATCACCAAAACGCTCTTTTACTTCCAGCAATTCGTCCCTTATTATTTGCATCCTCAATTCTTCAGATTCAAGCACTTTGCGCAAGTAATCAATGAGTTCCATTAATTCCCTGTATTCTTCCCTGATCTTATCCCTTTCAAGGCCTGTGAGCCTTTGAAGTCTCATATCCAGAATGGCTTTTGCCTGTATCTCAGTAAGCGAAAAGTTAGCAATAAGTCCCTCTTTTGCTTCATCAGGATTTTTTGATGCCCGGATAAGCTTAATTACTTCATCCAGATGATCAAGAGCAATCAACAAACCTTCAAGTATATGTGCTTTCTTTTCTGACTGCTCCAGATCATAGCGGGTACGTCGTACAACTATCTCATGACGGTGCTTTACAAAATAGGAAATTACCTGCTTGAGATTAAGGATTCTTGGCCGACCGTTTACCAGAGCAATATTATTTACGTTGAAGCTGGTCTGCAATTGTGTGTACTTGTACAGATTGTTTAATACAACATTCGCAACTGCCTCTTTTTTAAGAATTATAACAATTCTCATTCCATTACGGTCTGACTCGTCGTTAATATACGAAATGCCCTCCAGTTTTTTATCATTTATCAGTTCAGCCGTTTTACGAATCAGTTCGGCTTTATTTACCTGGTATGGTATTTCGGTAACAATTATCTTTGCCCGACCTGTCGCAGTGGTTTCAATTTCTGTTTTGGCCCTTACAACAATTCTACCTTTACCTGTTTCGTATGCATCCTTGATTCCTTGCATACCGTATATTATTGCTCCTGTGGGGAAATCAGGTCCCTTAATATGATGCATTAATTCTGCAATTTCAATATCGCCATTATTAATATAGGCAATTATGGCATCCACAGCTTCTGATAAATTATGAGGTGGCATATTTGTTGCCATTCCAACTGCAATCCCGGAAGTCCCGTTTATCAGTAATGTTGGTATTTTAGTTGGTAACACCGTTGGTTCTTCAAGGGTATCATCAAAATTGAGTTGGAAATCAACAGTGTTTTTATCCATATCTGCCAGAGTTTCTTCGGCAATTTTCCTGAGCCTTGCTTCTGTATATCTCATAGCAGCCGGACTGTCGCCGTCAACTGAACCAAAGTTTCCCTGTCCGTCTACCAGAGGATATCGTAATGACCATGGCTGTGCCATTCTGACCATTGCCTCATATACCGATGAATCACCGTGCGGATGATACTTTCCAAGCACCTCTCCCACTATTCTTGCAGATTTTTTGTGCCCTCTGTTTGATAGTATGCCTAATTCCGACATACCATAGAGTACTCTCCTGTGCACCGGTTTTAATCCGTCCCTTACATCGGGAAGGGCTCTGGAAACAATTACCGACATTGAATAATCAATGTAGGCCGATTTCATCTCCTCTTCAATGTTCACTTTCAATAATCGATCTAATTCAGACATAATGGAATTTTAAATTTATAGCTTAGTTTAAAATAAAGTAGTTTAAACATTAGTTGCTATATTATGTTTTATTTGTAAGAATTGGTCTTAATAACTATTATAAACAGAGGGCTAATTTAGCCATAAATTGTTAAAATTTTTCTGAAAAAACTCATAATTATCAACATCTTATTCTTTATAATTTATTATTAACTTTGTGATGTTACTATTATGAAATCTTATAAAAGTTCTCAATATCGTAAATAATATGGATGCAAAATTTTCACAGAGAGTTAAAGATGTTTTGTCTTATAGCAGGGAAGAGGCTATACGATTAGGTAACAGGAATATAAGCTCGGAGCATATATTTCTTGGAATCCTTCGTGATGGAGAGGGAGTAGCTATAGATATACTTGTTTCTATGGGACTTGATCTTGCAGCAATAAGAAAGAAAATTGAAAATCATCTTAAAACCAATACTGAATTATCCCCCGCTGAGTCTGAAAATATACCATTGCTAAAAACTGCTGAGCGTGTTCTCAAACTTGTATACCTGGAAGCAAGATCCTTGCAGAGCGACACTATAGATACAGGTCACCTTGTTCTGGCAATTTTAAAGGATGAGACTAATCTCATTACTCAATTGCTGGAATCTGAGAATGTAGACTATTTTATTTTTAAGGATGAATTTGACCAAAAACAACGTGAGGCAAAAGCTGATTTTCCAAACGATGATGATGATGATGATGCAAAAGGACCCTTTGGAACAGGCAAATCACCGCAGAGTCCCGGTGGATCTAAGTCAGGGTCAGAAACACCTGTCCTCGACAATTTTGGTATTGACCTTACAAAAGCCGCCGAAGAAAACCGGCTGGACCCAATTGTTGGAAGGGTTAATGAAATTGAGCGTCTTGCCCAGATTCTCAGTCGCCGCAAAAAAAATAATCCCATTCTGATAGGTGATCCCGGTGTCGGAAAATCAGCTATCGTTGAAGGTCTGGCATTGAGGATTGTGCAAAAAAAGGTTTCAAGGGTTCTCTTCGGAAAGAGGGTTGTTACACTTGATCTGGCGTCAATAGTCGCAGGTACCAAATACCGTGGACAATTTGAGGAAAGGATCAAGGCAATTTTAAATGAACTGGCCAAAACAAACCAGATAATACTGTTTATTGATGAGATCCATACCATTGTAGGTGCAGGAGGTGCTACCGGGTCTCTTGATGCTGCAAATATGCTGAAACCTGCTCTTGCACGTGGTGAGATTCAATGTATAGGTGCTACTACTCTCGATGAATACAGACAACATATTGAAAAGGATGGTGCTCTGGAGCGTAGGTTCCAGAAAATCATGGTTGAACCGACAGATCCGGATGAAACCATTGAGATCCTTAATAATATCAAGGAGAGGTATGAGGATCATCATAATGTATACTATACACCTGAAGCAATTCACGCATGTGTAAACCTTACCGGTCGTTACATATCAGACCGGCATTTGCCGGATAAGGCCATTGACGCCCTTGACGAATCGGGATCACGGGTACACATATCAAATATCGTTGTTCCTCAACGTATACTTGAGCTTGAGAATCAAATAGATGTTACCAGGCAGGATAAGGTTAAAGCTGTAAAAAACCAGAATTTCGAGCTTGCTGCACGTCAGCGTGATAAAGAAAAAGAATTACTTGATCTGCTTGAGAATGAAAAACAAAAGTGGGAAAAGGAATTATCGAAAAACCGTCAGCTTGTTGACGACGACAAAGTAGCTGAGGTTGTTGCCATGATGACAGGTGTACCTGTCCAGAGAGTCGCACAGGCTGAGGGTGTAAGGTTGTTAAAAATGGGCAGTGAACTGAAAGAAAGGGTTATAGGTCAGGATGAAGCAATAAATAATATTGTAAAATCCATTCAGCGCAACCGAGCTGGCCTGAAGGATCCCAATAAACCAATAGGCTCCTTTTTCTTTTTGGGACCGACAGGCGTGGGCAAGACCCAGCTTGCCAAGGTTCTTGCTGAATATCTTTTTGAAAGTGCAAACAACCTTGTCCGCATTGATATGAGTGAATATATGGAAAAGTTCTCCGTTTCCCGCCTTGTGGGAGCACCCCCGGGCTACATCGGATACGAAGAGGGCGGACAGCTTACTGAAAAAGTAAGAAGACATCCATATTCTGTTGTGCTTTTTGATGAAATTGAGAAAGCTCACCCCGATGTATTCAATATTCTTCTGCAGGTACTTGATGATGGGCAATTAACTGACAGCCTGGGCAGAAAGGTAGACTTTAAGAACACAATAATTATCATGACCTCCAATATTGGCACAAGGCAAATAAAGGATTTCGGTCAGGGTATCGGTTTTTCTACCAGTGCAAGGGAAGCTTCTTCAAATGAGCACATGAAAGGCATAATCCATAAGGCTCTGAAAAAAGCATTTGCCCCCGAATTTCTCAATCGTGTTGACGATGTGATTACTTTCAATCACCTGCAAAAAGAGCATATCCATAAAATAATTGATATTGAACTCAAGGGGCTTTATGAAAGAATGGAAAGTCTGGGATATAAAGTCAAAATATCACCTGTAGCAAAAGATTTTGTCGCTGAAAAGGGCTACGATATACAATTTGGTGCAAGGCCATTGAAAAGAGCCATTCAGAAGTATCTGGAAGACCCCCTTGCTGAGGTTATAATTAAATCGGAGCTTAAAGAGGGTGATGTATTAATTGTCGGCTACAGTAAAAAGACTGAAACAATTAAGATCACTATAGAAAACAAGGCTGGTGAGACCAAGGAGAAACAAAATAAGTAATTTAAAGTATCACTTCACCAAAAAGATCAAATTCATCA
>SLKJ01000037.1 GCA_007134675.1 Bacteroidales bacterium | reverse complement strand
GAAGCGGAGTGAAAGGCTTTGATTCGCTGGTAGATTTCACTGAGCGCATGTCTCCGCTGGGCAATGCCACAGCCGGAGAATGTGCTGATTATTGCATAACGCTTTTCTCCGACCTGACCAGAAAAGTTACCATGCAGAACCTGTTTCATGATGGCGGGTTCTCAAGCATGGGAATGAGTGCAAAGGCAATGCACCAGTACGACAAGAGTTTCAGGCCCTGCGATTAGTCCGGTCCCCGACCTGGAGGAAATTTGCAGTCCGGGATTGTCTTTATTGGACAATTAATTCTGAATTTCCCTTGTCGTGATCATTTCCCTGAAAAGGAAGTCCCTGTTTACAGGTAAATGTACAGGAAAATAAGCGGAATTATGATTCCAAGGGTTGTAAGCCATGCCCCACGGCCTGTTATGCCGTTTTTCCCCTTGATGATAAAGAGGCCTGTTATGGCAATGATTATGAGACCCAGGGCATATAAGTCTGAAAACCACGTCCACAGCTTTTGAGGGGTATTATAATGCAGGAAATTGATCTGGTTGAAAACCGGCCTTTTTCTGATAATCTCCAGTTCTCCCGTACCCTCTGCAAGGTTGATGCTTACCGATCCGTCGCGGACAAAAATCCTGAAAATATCGCCTGCTACCAGGTGAGTCCTGTATTCAGCGCTGACATCCAGATCATCAAGTATTTGAAGGGCAAAGTCCCTGTCGATTTCGGATGGACTTACACGGATATCCTTTGTGAATTCCTCCTGGGTTATGATATAGTTGGGGTTCCAGTCGTGCCGGTGGTTTAGGGCAATGCCGGAGATGGCATAGATGATTGTCATGCCGAAAAAAAAATAGCCCAGGTCCCTGTGCAGGACCCTGTTAAGTTTGTTTAGATTCATAACTGGCCCCTTACGTCCGCTACAAACCGCCTGCCGGCTCCGGATCGGATCAGGCTGATATTATCTGGTTTCGTAATGGTTAAGTGCAATATGTGTTCTGATATTTGCGTCCAGTCCCCTGGCTTTCATCACTTCCACAGCCTGACGCGTGTCTTCACAGTCATGCCCTTCCCCTTCATGTCCGTGAGCCTCCAGCTCATCCATATTGGTAACTTCGGTCACCAGGGTGCCTGTAACCATGACCCTCATGCCCTCAGATCCGGTATCGAACTGCCCGGTAAAGTTGCCCAGCAGGATCTGAATTGTCAGGTCGGAATCATCCTGAAGCACTCTCATCTTATCTCCGCCGTGACGGCAGACATGAGTGATAACTCCCTCAATTTTTACTTCTTTGCTGTCATACTCCAACGGATCAGAGAGAATGTCTGCTATACTGGTTTCAATTATCTGTCCTGAATCCATCCGGCCGTTTTCCTGCCTGTGGGAGCTGCATGAGGCAAAAATAATGACTGTAGCCAGCACGCTTATTGTGTTCTTTAACATAATAAAATATTGTTTAGTGATTATCTGATTGCAAAAATATAATAATATCCTCATATTTTTAATCAGGTCTCATGAGATTAACAGTTAAAAAACCTGATGCAGCAGTATTATCTGACGCTTCATCCGGGTTAATCATCCGGTCCGGCCAACCCCAATTATTAGCTTTGATCCTTTTATTAAGCTTTGATCCTGTTATTGGCTTTTAACCCCTGTTATTTGCATTTATTCATTTATTTTGTACTTTGCTGTGCATTTCACTGATCCGGAATTTATGGCTACAGTTCTACTTGTTTTATTTTATATTCTAACTCCCCTTATTATACTGCAAGCATGCCACAGGTACAGGTGGGTAAACAAGCTGGGTGCGGTTGTTATCGCTTATATCGTCGGACTGGCGATTGGTAATATCGGACTGCTTCCGCGCCTGGAGTCTTCCGGAATGGTACAGGAGCTGCTGACAACTCTCACCATCCCCCTTGCAATCCCCCTGCTGCTTTTTTCGATTGATATTAAAAAGTGGTTTTCAGTTGCAGGAACAACAATGCTTTCAATGCTTTTTGCCTTTGCCGGGGTTTTATCAATGGTGATCCTGGGTTTTTTTCTGTTTCGCGGTCAGGCTATTGATGACCTCTGGAAGGTTTCGGGCATGCTTGTAGGGGTATATACCGGGGGTACGCCTAACCTGGCCTCCATAAAGCTTGCCCTTGATGTGGATGAGACGATATACGTCGTTACCCATACCTATGACCTTATAATAGGGGTATTCTACCTTCTTTTCATGCTTTCGGTCGGCCAGCGGTTTTTCCTCAGGTTCCTGCCTGCCTACCGTCATATAGATCCGGAATCATCGAAAATGGATGAATTTGACGGGATGGACCCCTACAAGGGAATATTCACAAAAAAGTTATTGCCACCGCTGCTCAGAGCTTTCGGCCTGTCGGTGCTGATTTTTGCAATTGGTGGGGGAGTGAGCCTGATCCTGCCTGATAGCGCCCGGATGGCGGTTGTCATTCTTCTGATCACTACCTTTGGTATACTGGCCTCCTTTATTCCGTCAATTAACCGCACTGAAAAGACTTTTGAGCTTGGAATGTATTTTATCCTGATCTTCAGCATAGTGGTTGCATCAATGGCAGATATCCACCGC
This sequence comes from Bacteroidales bacterium, assembly GCA_007134675.1. Classification (GTDB taxonomy): domain Bacteria; phylum Bacteroidota; class Bacteroidia; order Bacteroidales; family PUMT01; genus PXAP01. The sequence goes on along the minus strand of SLKJ01000037.1, from coordinate 4,570 downwards.
TTCGTCGCTGCCAGTCCCTCGATACTTTTCTATGTAACCCTGGCGGTTTTCGGCTCACTTATTATTCAGGTGGTATTTTCCAGGATATTCAAAGTTGATGCTGATACTCTCATGATAACATCAACTGCCTTTATCTGCTCGCCTCCTTTTGTGCCGGTGGTTGCCGCAGCACTCAAAAACAAGGAGATCATCGTTTCGGGCCTTACTGTCGGTATCATCGGGTATGCGGCCGGGAATTATCTTGGTGTGATGATTGCCCTTCTGCTGAGAGGGTTATGAAAAAACTGTTATCTTAATTGTAAATATCCCTTATATGCTGCTGATAAAAAACATTAAAAAGCTTGTACAGGTTGAAGATTCCCCACGCACCAGGGTTTCGGGAACCGACATGTCTTTTCTGCCTTCGATTGATAATGCCTGGCTTTTGATAAGGGATGGTTTGATTAAGGATTTTGGGCGGATGGAGGATCTTCCTGCAGGAGGGACCGGTGTTGATTTCCCTTTCGGGGAAAGTGACAGCTTTGAGCATATCGATGCCGCCGGCAGGCTTGTTTTTCCATCTTTCTGCGATTCCCATACTCATCTTGTCTATGCCGGAAGCCGGGAGATAGAATATATAGACAAGATCCGCGGACTCTCATATGAGGAGATAGCGAAAAGGGGCGGAGGGATACTCAATTCTGCCAGACTGCTGCAGCAGACATCCGAAGATGACCTCTATTACCAGTCTCTCGGAAGAGTGAAAGAAATAATCAGCCTGGGCACCGGCGCCGTGGAGATAAAAAGCGGGTACGGGCTCACGCCTGGTGATGAGCTTAAAATGCTCAGGGTGATAAGGCGCCTGAAGGAAAACACAGGGGTTATCATCCGCTCAAGCTTCCTGGGTGCTCATTCGCTGCCTGCTGAATACAAGGGCCGCAGGGGGGAGTATGTTGATCTTGTTATAAATGAAATGATTCCCCGTGTGGCGGAGGAGGGGCTCGCAGATTACATTGATGTTTTCTGCGATCGCGGCTTTTTTACGGTAGAGGATACTGAACGCATTCTTGAAGCAGGCAGTATTTACGGGTTAAGGGGAAAGATACATGCTAATGAGCTTGATTATTCGGGCGGCATACAGGCCGGAGTCCGGTATAATGCCCTCTCGGTTGATCATCTTGAGTTTACCGGGAAAGATGAGATTGAAGCTTTGCTCGATAGTGATACCATGCCAACGCTGCTTCCGGGAGCTGCCTTTTTCCTTGGCATGGAGTATCCCCCTGCCAGGAAAATGATAGAGGCAGGTCTTCCGGTTGCCATGGCATCTGACTACAATCCGGGATCTTCCCCGTCAGGGAACATGAAATTTATAATGTCACTGGGATGCATAAAGCTCAGAATGATACCTGAGGAGGTAATAAATGCTGTTACCATTAACGGAGCCTGTGCCATGGGAGTTGAAACAATTGCCGGTTCAATTGCAAGGGGTAAAAGGGCTAATGTCTTTATAACAAAAGATATCCCAGGATATGAGTTTATGCCCTATGCCTACGGCAGTGACCTTATTGATTCAGTCATTCTTAACGGTGAAGTTCTGATGTAGCTAATTAGATGCAAAATATAATTCTTTGAATTTTTGAGTACCATAATCAATTTCAGATCTTATACCTGGCTCCAGCCGGATAAGTACATTACATCCCTTTCCCTTGAAAAATCCTGGATGAAATAAAAAACATAAGTTGTATGAACCATATCAATGATTTCCGTGTTCTCATTTTTGTTTTCATATTCCTTGAATTTATCATTTTATCACTATTTTATGACGTAGACGACGGGGGCCGTTTTTAATGCTGACAAAATACAACCCCCTGGTTAAGTCTCCAAGGCTGATAGTATGGGTGTACCCTTGCAGATGTTTATGTATTAAAGCGATACCTTGAACATTGTAAATAATAATTTCAGTAGCGGGCAACAGGGAAGGATCAATATCTACATGCAAAACATCCCCGGCAGGGTTCGGGTATAATTTCACGCCGCAACTATTCCTTAATTCCGGATTTATCCCTGTATCTTTCTTTTTACTCCTATTTCAATTTTACAGAAACAAAGTTACGTAGTGAAGGCTTCTGTAGGTTTTTGCAAAGATGGTTTTACTGAAAATATTTAATGTTAATATGGAAGATGTTATGTACAAAATGATGCAAGATGAGAGGATTAGCCGGAAGTTGCTTTCTATGCTGTCTGCATTGAATGAATGTAGGAATAATCAAAAATATAAACATGATCTTGACAATGCTGCTGCATATAGCTAATAAACAATGAAATACGATACAATAAAGGCTGAATATGCACTTTATTACCACCTCAGTTTACTGGTGCTTTGAAAGTGGGAAAATTCAATTACTTAACATTCCGGCGCTCTATCTTTGTTTTATTTCGCCATGCGAAAAATCAAATACCCCTCCTATTTCAATAGTAATTTCATGATTTGGTCCTTGTTCCAATTTTGCATTGTTCATCAGAGACAAATATCCTCCATGTTGCCCCTAAATCTATTGTAGTTAATCCATATGCAGCAGTTAAGATATCATTATGATCTGTGTTGGTAACGCTAATCAAGTATGGGCTTGGGCATGTAGTAGGTACATCCCCAACCTCATCTACATTTACATAGAGGTTCATTGTTGCCACTACATTAAGAATTCCATGTACACCCAGTGAATCATATGCTGCACACCATAATTCTAAGTTGTCGGGATCTCCAAAATCTACTCCGAAAGAACTATTTGTTGCAACAATAAATTTGCCTTGTTGACCATTTGTGTTATTGTACTCCTTTCTTAGTCCTAAAACATAATCGTAAGCTGCTATAACAGTTGTTTCCAATAAACTAGCTCCGGCAATAGGAAGAATCTTGGTATTCCACATCACCCCTGCTATTCCGGTCGTATTGTTACCAATAGCCCCTATGATCCCTGAAACATGTGTTCCATGAGAAGCAACAGGTATATCACGTGGATCTTCGGAATCAATATAAGCATTGTAGGTAGTGCTTGTAAAATTTAAATCTTCATGGTTTAAATCAAAACCATCATCAATCACAGCAACAACGATTTCATCCCCCAAAGCAGTTAAGCCATTATTTCCTGTTGTATATTTCCATGCATCAAGTGCGGAAATATCTGCCCCTGGTGTTCCACCTGTCTGACCGGTATTGTTCAAGTTCCATTGTTGATCGAAAAACTCATCATTCGGTTCACTTGAACTTTTTGACCTTAAAGTAACAAAATGATTAAATTGAGCAGCAAACACACGTTTATCGCTCCTGAAATGCGATAATACTTCCGTAGTGCTTCTTTTTGATTCATCAAATTTTAAATGCCATATTCCCAAGTGTGGAAAATATTGTATTATTTCAAAATTCATCTCTCTGAACTTGATTTCAGATAACACATTTCTAACATTAATATTTTCTTCGAACTTTGCAAGTAATTCGCCCTCTCTATACTTTTGTGATTGTTCCTGGGAATAAATGGGAGCGAAAAAAAGTACAGTAAGTATAACAATTACATTTATTTTTATTGTATTAAGCATAATAACCTCCTCTATTAAAATTGTTGGTTGTATTTTATTTATAGAAAACAAGTAACCATTTTGCAAAATCAACCGTGAGTGCAGATGCCGGGTATAAAAATACGCCTATTAAAGTATTATTATCCATGAATTCGTGAATAGCTTTTAAGTCAGCAAACCCTTTCCATATTTCATCAAAAGCTTCCTCAAATATTGATTCCAAGTCAATATATGGATTTGCAGCAAATGTTCCGCTTAAAGGTTTTTTCAAAAAGAAATATTCAATATTTTCCAGAGAAGGTGCTTCAATATCATTGTTGGCTAAAGGAAATTCTTCCGGTTCTGAAAATTTTTCAGGAACTTGGATTTTCCCAACTCCGCGCCAAATAATTTCTCCTTCGAAAACCACGGTCATATCTGGTTTGTGCGTGATTTTGATGGAACCAAAATCCATTGGTCTTCTATATTCTATTTCAATCGGAATTGTATCAGCCGATTTATTATCGAAATCATAAAGTGTACCACCTTCAAATTTTGATGTGGTATAGTCAATTTTAAGTAACAACAATTGTGATGAATTATCTTCAATTGTAGTATTATCTTCTTTTTTGCATCCACTTAGGCTAACAAGGAAAAAACTCGTTATAATTAATAGCGATTTCATATGTTAATTTTTTTAAAATTTACAAAAATGAAATTAAATGAAATTATAATTCCTTCAGAAAAATCAATCAGTCAATATCATTCTTTTCGTAGCAATGGCTCTTCCGTCTAAAATGAGTGTATAAAGGTACATTCCGGGCTTCAAAACTGCTCCCTGGATTTACAGATAAGCTTATTCAATTAAACGAATATTCAAAGCCCAATTTTATTCCAGTATAAAACCTGTTCACTGAGATTGTTCGATAGTGATCCCTGGGATTATATTCCTGATAAGGATTGATAATATAGAAACCTGATGGAGAGAGATTGAGAGAGAAATTATTATTCATAGCCCAGGAGAGTGTAATTCCATAGG
>SLKJ01000114.1 GCA_007134675.1 Bacteroidales bacterium | reverse complement strand
CATGTGGCACGATAAATGAGAAGCTCACCCTGAAAGACCGGGTTTGGACTTGCCACAATTGCAAATCAGAACATGACAGGGATGTGCTCGCTGCCAGGAACATTTTAAAATACTGTTTTCAAAAGCAGTATAAAATAGGGCAGGGACTGCCCGAATTTACGCTTAGTGAGAAGGCTACGCCTTCGTTGATCTAAGAAGCCTCCTTCTTAGAAGGAGGTGGTTCACATCTCTTTTATTTCCTTCATAACGGTATAAATTTCTTCTTTCAGTTTATTAGAAATTGGAGAAGCATAATCCGGATGATAATTACCAGGACAATCCAGTAATTCCATAGCATAAGAAAAAGCGGCCATTACATTTTCCTGAAGGAAAATGTTTCGTAAGGTTAAAATGTTATTCAGATGGAAGGAAATTGTTGAGTTATCCACATTTTCAATATTTTGATAAATCAATCTTGTATTATTTGGTGTACAACTCAGCATCCCGTCAAGATTCTTCTTAATACCAGCCTGAATGGCAACATCAAAAGAATCTAAACCACTATACAGTATTGAAAAATCCTGGCGTATCATATCATTCCGTATAAGATGCAGGATCAGGTTCAGGTTTGCAGTTTTCATTCCTTTAATATTAGGGATTTTCAGCAGAGGTTCAAGAATATCAATATTTATTGATACTTGAGTAACTGATGGTAAGTCATATATAAAAACAGGATATTTTGATTTTTTTGCGATCAGGGTAAAAAAATTGATAATTCCGTCAGCATTTACTTTATAGTAAAAAGGGGCAGTAGCCACGACTCCTTCAATAACCAGATCTCTTAAAGCCTCTATTCGTGCAATAACTCTGTCAACTGAGCAATCCATCACCCCGACCATTACAGGAACTCTTTTTGCTACTATACCTGTACATTTTCCCGCAATTTTAGGATATTCATCATTTAGTATTGATTCCATTTTTCCCATGGTTCCCATACATAATACTCCCGCTGCACCTGAAGAGATCATGGATTCAATATGCCGGGAAAAACTTTTTTCTATGAGTTTTCCCTCATTATCAGTGGGAGTCCCTAACGCGGGGTAAAATCCGTTTTTTAATCTGATTTCTGACATAAAATTCTCTTTAATTAGATTTTTTTCACAAGTGTCTTACTAAAGTTTTGACTTGTTTATATCATTTAAACTGAAAAGAATAAAGTTTGCAATCCCTCATAACAAATCTCAATCTTATTGTTTCTCCCTGCAAACTTTCAAGATTCCTGTCACTATTCCAGGTAACAGGGAACCGGACAGAATTTCCAATGATCCAGTTAGATTCATCTATGGTGAAATCAGGTACAGGGTATCCATTCCTGTCGAGTATTTCCACTCTTATGCTTCCTCCTGCTCCTGTATCTGCGTTAATTTCCAGATTATTACCTTTGAATTTTATTGGCCTGGTAATTATTTCACCTCCTTCGTAAGGTGCATCCACTGAAACAAACCCGTCCAGTCTCATAATTGCACGGCTTATGGCAGCCCTTTTCATGCCATCCGGAGCATCAGGGTCTATCCTCCGGGCTCTGTCCCAATTTACTCCAGTGTAATAGATCCATATCTCATCATCCATAACAATTGGATTTGGCAAAGCCCAGACCTGTTTTGAATCAAATCTCCCGGATGGGCCCGGGCCCATAAATGTTTTCCGGGAACCAACCCTTGAAAATTCTTTACTGTCTCTGCTGATCAACAGCCTGACATCCCGCATCCCGGGTCCCTGATCCGGCAAGTGATGCCAAAAGGCCTGCGCCAGCATAATGTATACATTTTCATAAGGAAAAACAGTCGCTCCATAATAATCCATTGGAACATCATTCCGGATGTCTTCAGGTCTATTCTTATCTGCCCTGTCAGGGAAATATGTATACTGATCTGTAATATCAGTCCAGACAACCAAACCCGTATTCTCAATGTTGCTGCTTAAATCTTTCATTTCTGCGCGTCTGACACTTCTGCCAAAAAACCTCTGTCTTGAAAACAACAAATATTTATTGAGATTTTCGTCCCAGAATATTATATTTTGAGTGTCGGTAGGACCATGGGGGGTTATTTCAGAATAAAAATTCCATTTAATTCCATCCGGTGAACTATGCATATGAAACTTGCTGGGCAGTCTTTCGCCATAATCATCGCGGGGATAGGTTTTGGCCTGAGTCTTATACCTGTGTTCCGGAAGAGCCAGAGGATCTATCCAAACGGCTGAGCCACCTATTACACCGGGTATTACCACATTATTATCCCTGGAGCCATTCAAACCATGCAGTCCAACATTCGGCTTTATAAAATTAATTCCATCTGTTGATTCAGCATACCCCACATGCCTGTCATGATCATAAGGATCATCACTTTTCTGCCTGACAAAGTCATACCAAACCTGGATCTTTCCATCCTTTCCTTTCAATATACTTGAGTAAAGAAAGACATAGCCCCCTCTTTCATGAGGCAGATCTGCCTCAATCAGAATTTCCCCGGTCTGGTAAGGTGGGTTCATTACAAAATCAACAGATTTTTTATACTCTATCAAATAATCATCTACAAACAACTGTTTGTTGCTGCCAACATCAATCCATTCAGGATCCTCATAATATTTTCCAAAATCATCCTGAGCATTTAAATCAACCAGGCATATAAAAATCAAACAAATATGAACACAACATATTTGATTATAAAAAAATGATCTCATAATTGTAAATACTTTTAATTTATATTACCAGTTTCAGAACCCCTGATCTGTTGCAGTTATTGATGGTGCAGTTTAGAAAAACAACCAGTTCCAGTCCGGTAACAGATGATCCTGATTATTTGCATATTGTCTCAAAGTTATTGAATATTAAGGCATTAAAATGTTTTATCATTTATCTGTTTTAATTCTAAGATAACAATTTGCTTTATGACAAAGTGATAAGTCATACTCAAATTTATATCCGCATTTTTCAACAACTGGAGCATATAGTGCAGGGCAATGCTCGCAGTAGGAGGGATATGGCTCTATATGCTTAATTTCATTCAGCATACCCTTCGAAGGACATTTATGCATGTCGATGATGAACTCGCTTTTTATTTCATCAAGGATCATTGTAAAATCGGCGGCTTCTTCATTCAAAGAATGGGACCAGTAAGCATAACATCCTGCCAGGCCATCTCTGGAAACCAGTTCACCTAATGTATCCTTGAGATATATTTCAGATAGATAGCTCCAGAATTTTTCAACCTCTTTTCTACCCCCTGTCATCTCCAAAAATTTGAATCCCTCGCTGTAAGCAGGAATAAAATCAGTACATGAAATCATAATTTTGCCTCCCTTCTGATAAATTTTTGTTTACAGGCCCCTGTTTCATCATTAAAATACTCCATAATGTATTCAAATGGAGTGTTCATGCAGATAGTCTGATTTACTGTATTATATGTTTCCCTGTAATAGGGACATGGTTTCATTCCTTTCTTAAGTATATGGGAAATTCCCGGGCAAGCCTGCTGAGTAATTACAATTGTATTATTATCCGAAGTAATTTCTACAGGCCATTCCTCTTTTTCATAAATATTCTTGAAATGATTTACCAGGATCTCTTTGTCACCTGACTTTATCCCCTGATTCAGGGGACTGTAGTACACCCGGGCGAAATTCCTCAGGTAGTCTGTCATAGCATCCTTCCCAAAATTGTCAAAGATATATGTTAACAGGAGATTCAGAGCAAGATGGAAATCCTTATGGAGGTATTTGTTGTCTGCTGCTCTCCTCTCCATTACTTTAATGCTTTGTGATTTAAGATTATCGATAATAGCCCTGGCCTGTTTTAAAAGGATATCCTCTGCATCATGACTAAGCTGGGTTATTTCGTAACCCAAATGACTATTTGCCATACCAATTACCATGGTATTATCATAGGGTGAAAGCTTTTTAACTTCCAGTCCCGATTCTCTACTGAATGCCCCGGGAAATGTTACTAAGGCAAAATTATTGACAGCCATACCCTGCAAAATAGTCTCAAATTCTTTGTGCTGTGTAATTACCCTTTGCGGAAATTTGCTTTTTAAAGAAGCAAATCTGATTTTTCCGTCAAGAAGTGATGAGTTTCTTATAGTATCAATGATATAGGTTCCTAAACTGTTAGCTGTCCTTTCTGCATTTTCAAAATCATCAGCTTGACCGGGGTCCGGATCATCAGGATGATTAAAATTTCCCCAAGGTCCATTGCCGAAGAGAATTACCGGAAGGTTTCCAAAATTGTCTTTTATGTATTTGAAAAGGTAATCATTAATGCCTTTTGAAAAAATACCTTTATAAGCAATCCGGTTAGCCGGACTGATTGTATAGTTAACAAGTAGTGCAAAGAGTTCATTCCTTTTGTCCCATAAAGAAAGTGTAATTAATTCGTTTTCAGTAGAATTTTCATTTTCCCGAGAACCCTCAGAACTGAGCTTTGCATTATAGGGTGCGTTTAGATTAAGATCAGTGATGTTTATTTTTCCAGTTTTCAGGTGTACTTCTTCAAGATTTTCATATGCTTTTTTTACTCCTTCTGCCAGTTTTTCGGATAAAATTTCAATAAACTGGCCGATGGTTTCACTTTCTTTGAAATCTGGTGTTTTAGCAGAAGGGTTTATTTGAGAAGTCCATAATATTATATTGCAATCAGGAATCCCCGTGGCTTTCCGGATCTTTGTTTTTACAGCATTAACAGCATAATAATCTAAACTGATGCAGCCACAATCAAGCAGGCAGACTTTGGTGCTATTATCTTCCAGGATTAATACATTGCATTGCAATCCATCATAAAAGGTACCTGATGTATTATCAAGCCGTTCATCCTTTTTAAAAGTTATGGCAATTCTTTCCCGGGATGCTTTATACTGTATCATTTAAAAGCCTTACAGATATCATGAGATTGTTTACCTTAAAATGTCATAACATCGGTTACATCTAAGCTTGATCAAAATATCATAAGATCGTTTACACCATGATCCTTTTCAAGGTAGGCATTCTCTCTTTCAAGATCGGTCATCTTTAGCTTTCCATGCCCTGGAAAACTGTTAGTTTAGAACCTGTCGTAATCCGGACGCCAACAATTCTTCAGTTATTCAACTGGCCTCACTTGCATTACCGTGGGCTGGTCTCAAGATTCCCATCTTCTGGTGGTTGCCATAGAAAGTGTATGGCTAAATGTGCAACATAAAAACTATCCATGTATTGGATAAATTTGTTGAGTTACATCAAGCTGGGCTCCCCGTTTAAGAACCTCCTTTTTTATCTCAGTATAATCAAGGTTTCTCACACGTGTATTTTTATGTATTGCCATTGATGCAGCTATTCCTGCAGCCTGCCCCATCATTGAGCAGGAAGTTGCGACTCTTGCTGATGACAGGGCCAACTGATCAGCTGACATACAGCGGCCGGCCATTAACAGGTTATCTGCATCCTTTGCAATAAGACTCCTCATGGGTATTTGGTATGGAGGCACATCCAATTGATCCTTCGGTAAAATGTATGTGCGTTTGTCATCAGTTAAACCATGCCCATCCAGATAAAAGGTTCCGCGAGCTACTGCATCTTCAAATGTAGCACCTGCCCTTAAATCATCAACTTTAAGAATATAATCACCCTCAATTCGGCAACCTTCCCGTATTCCAATAATTGTTGCACTATTTGATAACCGCCATTTTTTCTTTTCAACTACCTGATAATAATAAAGGACATCCATGGTTCGTCTTCTTGACTGCATTTCAGCATTTGTTAATCCTTCTGTTGTTGTTGCATCGAACATAGGAATCTTTAATTTAATTGCCCTGCCTCCGGGTCCATCCGGCCAATTGGGACTTGTCATTGGCATATCATCGCTATTGGTTATTTTTGTTGGCCAGTCCTCCGGTACTTGCTGATAAAAGTCTTTTTCATCAAGATCTCTGCAAAAGAACATTCTTGACATTGGTAATTGGTATCCGGTCTTTTCATCTCCCTTCATAACAGATAAACCTGCGTATCTTGCTAAATCAGCTTCTCCGGAACAATCTATGAATATTTTTCCGCGAACAGCTTCAAGTCCTGATTTTCCGCAAATAATGCACTCGGCAATTTTATTGCCCTTTACTAAAACATCAACTAAGCGGGTATGCAGCAGAACTTTTACATTTCTTCGCAGCAATATTTCCTGAAGTACCAGTGCAAGGATTTCGTGATTAAAAACACTATCCCTTCCGCCTTCTCCCAGAGAATTAAATCTTCTCAGATCATCCAGAATCTCATCAAAAACTTCTCCCTGTTCTTCCATTTGACCACAAAAATTGGCCACACCACCTGTAGTAAGCATACCTCCGGTAGCGCCAAATCTTTCAATCAAAATTACACTCGCCCCGGAAGCTGCACTTGAGCAAGCAGCAGATATCCCTGCAATACCTCCTCCTATAACAACAACATCAGCCTCATAGTTAACAGGTACATTCCTTTTCAGGGAAACAATTTTATCATCCAATTTATCCATATCGCTTATTGAATTGCAAGCTGCAGCATGAACTGTTGCACCAGCGGCAACAATCATGCTATTTTTAAAAAACGTTCTTCTGTCAAACATAGAATAGGAATTTTAAGTTGTAGGTTAATATTTTTTTGATTACACAAGCTGATTCACCTTTGATAAAATCTCTATTTAAATTGAATGTGTTAAAATGTGTTTTATCTTATGCCAGCTGATTGAGGAGTCATTAGTCAAGAAATAAATGGTACTCCGTGAATATTAATTTTCGGGAAAATTATATTCGTTTTTCTGAAATACAAAAAACAGATTAAATAAGGCTAAGCAAGCTTCACCCCTTAATACAGGCATGGAATGTTCCCTTGGATTATACAGCCATTCATCCGGCCTGATAACGGAATGAGCAGGATAATCCTCATATGTTAAATCAGGATCTGTCTGGCCATATTCTTTCTCAATCCTGTAAATTATTTTTGAAAAATCTGAAATGCTGACTTCCTTCATATTTTCATCCAGTGGATCAGTATTATTCCCCGATAAATCATTGAATATTTTGAGCCAGAGGTTAAGATCATCAGTATCTAAATATTGATTTGGTCTGGCATGGTAAGAATCAAAGAATCCTTTTGTGCCCCAGAACTGCACGGCTTTAAAAGCCTTATCACCT
>SLKJ01000168.1 GCA_007134675.1 Bacteroidales bacterium | reverse complement strand
CTTGAGCGGATACTGGAATTGAAAGAGAGTTACCCGGATGCAAAACTAATTTCACATCCGGAATGCCAGAAACCGATACAGATATTATCGGACTTTATCGGATCCACTTCGGCACTTCTCAATTTTTCGGCAACTGACAGTGCCAGTAAGTATATCGTTGCCACTGAATCAGGGATATTGCATCAAATGAAGAAAAAAAGCCCCGACAAGCTTTTCATTCCCGCGCCCCCAATAGATTCTACCTGTGGATGCAGTGATTGCAAATATATGAAGCTGCATACACTGCAGAAAATATATATAAACCTGAAACGGGAAATATTTGAAATAGAGGTTGACCCTGAAATACGGGAAAAAGCGGTATTGCCTATAAGAAGGATGCTTGAAGTTTCAGGTTAAGTATGTTTATTGAAAGCATGATCCCGGCTTCTGAGGGATTATTCTTTTATGGTTTTTTCGTTGTGCTGCTTTTGCAATACTGATGCCTGTAAATCGTTAGTTATGCAGGCAATAAAAAATGATCAAAGCTTAAACATAATTGATCTGAATTGTGTTTATGTTATCACTGCCAATTAATAGGCATCTATATGAACAGGTTGCTCTCTTTTATTTTGATTTTTTCAACGCTGTTATTATTCTATAATAATGCAGTTAACTGGCATTACCATCAGCTCCCCAACGGCATTGTAATAGAGCATGCCCATCCCTACACCAAATCTTCATCTGCTTCCGGATCACCCTTTGAGAAACATCATCACAGTGATCTAGAGTATCTTATACTGGATCTTGTCTACTATTCCGGCTTTATACTTATCCTGGCGTTTCTGACGTTCCAGATATTCAGAAAACCAATGATCCGCCGGAGATTACTCAAACCGGAACCGGTTATCCTGGCAGGTTATTCCAGATTACCCCTTCTGCGTGGTCCCCCGGTTATCTGATTTAAAAGGGAAAGCTTTTTATTCTTCAGTAGATTTATGCTTTAACCCTGGTTTTTTTCTATACGGGTTCTTGAATTACCCGTCATTGATGATGTATTTATTTTTGTTATTTTAAATCAAATTGTATTATGAGATTATATTATATTTTTCTTATTGCATTGGTAATATCATTATTTGGTAATTCACAAAGTGCAAAGTCTGCTTACTTAAGTTCGGATATTCCCGGTTTATATGAGACAGATGCCAATGTTTTCGGTCATGTTGTAAGCGCCGAAGATGGTGAACATATACCTTTTATAAACGTGTTAATAGAAGGAACAAGGATCGGAACCATAACTGATGCTTCCGGTCACTATATGCTGACCAACCTGCCTGAGGGGAGGCACACGCTGGTTGTCAAGGGTATGGGTTATGAACCTGCCTCGGTTGAATTTGAGATAAGTGCTAACCAGACTCTTGAAATTGATATGGAAGTTCACTATACGGGAATTGACCTGGAGGAGATTGTTATTACCGCCTCACCCACAGCCAGCGGTTTCAGGTACCAGCCTGATATGGCCTACATGGGAGAAGCACTCCAGAAAAGATCTGAGGTATCGTTTGGCGAGATGCTCAATCATTCACCGGGCATTGCCATGAGGTCGCTCGGGTCTTCGCCTGCAAGACCTGTTATACGGGGTATGGATGGGGACAGGATCCTTGTGCTTGAAAATGGGGAGAGGATGGGAGACATCTCTGAAACATCGGCCGATCACTCTATTGCACTTGATCCGCTTGTAGCAAGCAGGGTTGAGGTGGTTCGCGGACCGGCAAGTTTGCTGTACGGATCGAGCGCCCTTGGTGGGGTTATCAACCTCATGACAACCGATATACCAGACAGATGGGATGCCGGATCATCGGGAGTGTTTTCACTGCAGGGTGCCACCATGAACCGGATGGGTGCCGGCTTCGGGAGGTACACCTGGGGTAATGACGACCTTGCCTTTACAGGAAGAATAGCCCACAGGCAGTCCTCCGACATAAGGACCCCGGATGGTGTTTTGCCGGGTACTTCTATGAATAATTACGACGGGGCCCTTGGTTTCGGGTTTGACCGGGGCGGCAGAGTCGGCGGTTTGAGCGTTTCAATGGCAAACCAGTCCTATGAGATACCTGAGAATATTGATGACCCTGATGAGGGGGTTGAAATAAGGATGCAGCGGCAGGCATTCCAGGGCCGCATGAACTTTGTAAATAATGGCTTCATGGACAGGGGGCAGATCAGGTTCAATGCCAGCCGCATGTTCCAGCAGGAGATTGAGTATGAATGGGAGGATGGTGTTGTTGACGAGGATGTTGAGCTGGAATATGAGAAATATGCCTTCAGCTCCACCCTTACAATGCAGCATAAACCTTTCGAATTTTTCGACAGGGGTGCTGTCGGGTTGAATCTTCACGGTCACAGGATGGATGTGGGTGGTGATGAGGCCTATACCCCGGGAGAGATGCGCTTCAATGTTGGTGTTTTTACTTTCCAGGAGATACCCCTTTCGGCGAAAATGAGGCTGCAGGCAGGGCTGAGGATTGATTTCCAGCATACCGGAGCAATTTCAAATGAGCTGTTCCCCGGTATCAGCGCAACAAGAAATGCTTTCAACTATACCGGCTCAATAGGGTTTAATCACAGGCCTGTTGATGAGCTGGAGATTGGAGGACAGTTTGCACGTTCCCACCGGAACCCCTCAGTTGAGGAGCTGTATGCCGACGGCCCCCACCTTGGTGCGGGCGTTTACGAAATTGGAAACAGCAATATCAAGGATGAGGTGGGACAGGGTGCCGATCTGTTCATCAGGTGGAATGACGGAACTTTTGATATTGAACTTGCAGGATTTGTAAACTACTTCAGAAATTATATTATTTTTGAACCTACCGGTGACGTCGATCCTGCATCGGGGTTTCCCGTTTTCAGATACCTTGGCGATGAGGCAAGGCTGATGGGTTTTGAGTTGTCGGGAAAGGTAAAGCTCTTTGATAACCTGGAGCTTGGTATTGGAGCTGATTATGTCGATGGCCGCCGGTTTGCAAACGGGACCGAATACCTTCCTTTTATTCCCCCATTCAGGTTTATGGCGGATATTGAATATGATTTCGGCCGGGGATGGATAGGAGGGAGGATGGTGTCTGCTGTCAGGCAAGGCAGGGTTGCTCCTGAAGAAGATGTTACAGACGGTTATACTTTGCTCGGGTTTTCAGCCGGTTACAGGTTGACCTTACCTGGAAGGCATGTTTTAATCCTGAGAGTAGATAATTTGCTAGACCAGAGATACAGGGACCATCTTTCAAGGGTTGCTGAGAGGAACTTCCCGATGCCCGGCAGGAACTTTACCCTGGCATACCGTCTTTTCTTTTAATACGCGCCATATAATTAATTTAGATTCTGTATAAATAATAGATTTTCTAATAGCAATCCTTCCAGGGGATTGCTGTTTTTATCTGAAATTTATTATAATTACCCTGTTTTAGGTATTTTGAGACTGAAATTCTAATATTATTTTTGCTGTTAACTGAAATTAATTATTAACAGCTCAGGTTTTTTCAACAGTATGCTTAAAAAAGGGTTTGCTCTGCTGATGATAATGCCGCTCGGCTTCATGTTGTTCAACAACACGGTAAACCGGCATCAGCACCATCTGCCCGGTGGCATGGTAGTAGAACATGCCCATCCCTTCAGTCATTGCTGCAAAGAGGGAAAAAACCATGATCACAGTGACCTGGAACTATTGCTTTATGCAATTATTTCAGATTCTCCGGTCGATAATGATAACTGTTCTTTATCTTCGCTATTTATTCCCTGCTTTGAGACAGATCCAATGCAGGGTAGGATAATAACAGCCCATCCTTCAAATTCCTACAGGCTCTCACTTCTGAGGGCACCTCCACTCCTGTGACTTATTTCTGCATTTGACTCCTGTCAGATATCTCCGGATATCAGGTCAATATAGCATGGATTGTTCTATCTGGCCCCTGGAATAACAAATTCAGAAATGATCGAATATCCATTTAAAAACTTCCCATACAGGAAATTGATTTTATCAAGGTTTTAAAGATGAAAATAATAAATATATCAGCAATACTATTATTTCTTTGCAATGTTTCAGTCTGCCTTCCATCAAACGGAGACCCTTCTTCAGGGGGGGGCGCCGCAGGAGGGTTTGCCGCAGTGGACTTTACCGCACTGAAATTTGCTTCAACTGACCGTACCCTGGCGGATTTTCATTCAGGGAACTCTACCGCAGTGGACCTTACCGCAGGGAGCGGGACCCTGAGGGGACAGGTTACCACAAAGGGAGAAGGTGAGACTGTGCCATTTATAAATGTAACAATTGATGGTACAAGGATTGGTGCCTTTACTGATGCAACGGGAAAATTTAAGATTTTAAATGTACCTGAAGGGGATAATACCCTTGTGATAAAGGGTATGGGTTTTGAAGTAGCCAGGATTGATTTCAGTATTGGTGAGAAAGAAGAACTTGAGATGCACGTTGAAGTCACATACAAGGGGCTGGACCTCGAAGAGATTGTGATAACGTCCTCACCAACTGCCCGTGGTTTCAGGTATCAGCCCGACAATGTATATATGGGTGAAGAGCTTCATAAGCGCGCCGAGATATCATTCGGCGAGATGCTTGACGGTGAGCCGGGTATTGCGATGAGATCGATGGGGCCTACTCCAAGCCGTCCGGTTATCAGGGGACTTGACGGGGACCGGATTCTGATACTTCAGAATGGTGAGCGTATGGGCGATGTTTCAGAGACCTCAGCAGGCCATGCAGTATCTCTTGATCCCCTGTCTGCTAACAGGGTTGAAGTGGTGCGCGGACCTGCAAGCCTTTTATACGGATCCAGTGCCATTGGTGGTGTCATAAACCTTATGACAGCAG
This sequence comes from Bacteroidales bacterium, assembly GCA_007134675.1. Lineage (GTDB taxonomy): Bacteria > Bacteroidota > Bacteroidia > Bacteroidales > PUMT01 > PXAP01. The sequence goes on along the minus strand of SLKJ01000168.1, from coordinate 18,516 downwards.
ATATTCCTGATAAATGGGACAAAGGCGGATCTGGGGTAGTATCTGCCCAGGGTGCTTCCAACAACAATATGGGTGCAGGATTTGGCCGGTATACATGGGGAAGTGAGAACCGGGCTGCCAGCGGCCGTTTCGGATACAGGAAATCGGGAGATGTCAGGAGTCCCGAAGGTATAATTCCAGGCACGCATATGAACAACTATGATGGTTCTCTTGGTTTCGGATTCCGGAAAGACAGGATGAACGGGGGACTGAATATTTCAATGGGCAGAAATGCCTACGGTATACCTGAAGAGCTTGATGATCCATATGAAAGTGTTGAGGTAAGGATCAGGCAGCAGCTTATACAGGGAAGGCTTAACTTCAGGGTAAGCGACTTTTTTGACAAGGCCCAGTTGCGGGTTAACGGCTCAAGATTCATACAGCAGGAGATCGAGATTGAGATTGAAGATGGCGAAGTTGCTGAGGATATCGAAATTCAGTTTGACAATATGAATTTCAGCTCAACACTTACCCTGCAGCACCGGCCTGTCGGGATATTTGACAGGGGGGCATTCGGACTGAACCTATACGGAAGGGTGATGGATGTGAGCGGCGACGACGCTTTCACTCCCAATGAGGAGAGATTTAACGTAGGACTGTTCACATTCCAGGAGGTGCCGCTTACGACAAGGCTTCGGTTACAGTTGGGAGTCCGGCTTGATTTTTTAAGGGCAACAGCTCTTCCCAATGATTTTTCCGATAGTAATCAAAGCCGGGATGCTTTTGTTTATTCAGGTTCTCTGGGATTGAATTACAGGCCGGCAGAATCAGTCGAAATGGGAGGGCAGGTGGCAAGGTCTCACCGTTATCCGATGCTGGAAGAGCTGTTTGCGCACGGACCGCATCTGTGTGCAGGACAGTATGAAATTGGCAGCATTGACCTGGAAGATGAGATAGGTTATGGCACCGACCTTTGGGCCAGGTGGAATAATGGCAGGTTCAGCGCCGAGATAGCAGGTTTTTACAATTTTTTCAGCAATTACATAATTATGCAGCCTACCGGCGAAATTGATCCCGGCTCGGGATTACCGGTTGTTGAGTACCAGGGTGACCGGGCAAAACTTCATGGAGGAGAAGCATCACTTTCGTGGAATATATTTCAGGATCTCAGGGCAGTTCTGAGTGTCGATTATGTTGTCGGCAGGCGTGCAGACAGTGAAACCGGATATCTGCCGTTCATGCCACCTTTCAGGTTCTCCGGCATGGCTGAATATGATTTCGGTAAAGGCTGGATAGGTTCACGTATCCGGGCTGTATCTGCGCAGAACCGGGTCGCTCCCGACGAAGAGGCTACCGAAGGATATATTCTCCTTGGGATTAATACAGGTTACAGGCTGAACAGCAGGGGGCAGCATGTGATTATTCTCAGGATTGAGAATATTTTTAATACAAGTTACCGCGACCACCTGACAAGGATTGAGGAGCGAAACTTTCCGATGCCGGGCAGGAATTTCAACCTGGCCTACCGCTGGTTCTTCTGATTTAACCGGGTTACATGGTCCTACTGATATTTAGCTATAACGGTAACCATAATCACCAGTTTGGGGTATTGCCGTACCTTAATGATATAAATATATTTGCACTTGTTATTATTCATTGGTCAATCACCTGCCCCAAATTAATATCAATACAATAAACCATCATGTGGATTTTAAAATTAAAAAGCTATTTCCCGGCTATTATGCTGGTTATTATCTCTGGCGCACCCGTGTATTCCGGTAATCCGGAATACAGTTTCCTCCTCTCTGCTGAAACGTTTGAAAGCAGTGGGAGTTTAAGCACCCCTGAAAATGAATACAGCTCGAACCTTTACGGGAGGGTTATTACGGGAGATGAGGGTGCCCCTTTTGTAACAGTATATCTTAAAGGGACATCATACGGTACTTCTACAGATGCGGACGGATATTTCATGCTGGTGAACCTTCCACCCGGCAAACATACTGTGCGGGTTCAGGGGATCGGTTACAGAAGTGCAGAGAAGGTTGTTGAAGTTGAAGATGACGAAACTTCCGAGCTCATTTTTTTAATCGAGCAGGATGTTCTGCTTATGGAGCAGGTTGTTGTTTCAGGCAGCCGCATCGGGCTGCTGCAGTATCTTCCCGGATCAGCAGCTGTCATTACAGGCAGTGAACTGAAAGCAATTGCTCCGCTGACCGGAAATGAAGTGCTGAGGAAGGTAACCGGGCTTCATGTAGTTGAGGAGGAGGGGGCAGGGTTGCGTGCAAATATCGGGGTCAGGGGGCTCGATCCTGATAAAAGCCGTAACGTGCTGATGCTTGAGGACGGAATACCTGTTGCCCTTGGCCCTTACGGGGAGCCGGAGATGTATTATACTCCGTCAATTGACAGGATGAGCGGTGTTGAGGTTATTAAAGGAAGCGGGTCCATTTTGTACGGTCCGCAAACTATCGGTGGAGTTATAAACTATATCACAACTGATCCTCCTGCAGAAGGCAAAGGTTATGCACGTATAAGCGGTGGACAGGGTGGTTATTACAGCGGTCTGGCCGGTTACGGGAATACTTACGGTAATACCGGGTTTCAGGTAAATTATCTTAGAAGGCAGGCTGAAAACCTGGGGCCAACCAGATTTGTGCTTAACGACATAAATGGTAAGCTGAGGTTCAGTTCTTCACCCAGATCTGCTGCAACTCTTAAAGTTGGTCTTTACGATGAGGTTTCCAATTCTACCTATGTGGGACTTACTCAGACTATGTATGATACCGGCGGCTACGATCATGTGCGGCTTGCTCCGCACGACAACCTCGGGGTAAGAAGGTATTCAATGAGCCTGAGCCACAGGTTCTCACCAGGTGACAATCTGCAGTTCAACACAACTGCATATGGCTACACCACTACACGGAACTGGCGAAGGCAGGATTTCACATATGATGGTGGTTCCTCCGGTCTTACCGGAGATGTGTGGGGAGACAATACCCTTCCGGGTGGCATGATATATTTACGTAACAGCACCGGAAACAGGAACAGGCAGTTTGAAGTTGCAGGCATCGAGAACAGGACAAGATACAATTACTCTCTGAAGGGGTTGAGGAGCATCCTTGATGCAGGTGCTCGTCTGCATTATGAGAGGGCATACGAACAGAGGATCAATGGTACAAGTGCCACAGCGGTCTCAGGCAACCTGAGGGATGATGAAATACGTACTGGACATGCACTTAGCACCTGGCTTCAGAACAAGGCCTTTCTGAATGATAAGTTATCGGTTACGGCCGGAATACGTGCCGAGATGCTGAATTATGAGAGGAATATAATCAGGAGCCGCTTTGAGGATGTCTCCGTTACGAACAGTACAATTGTGGCAGAGCTTATTCCTGGCGCCGGAATAAACTACAATTTTAATCCCCGGAATGGGATCTTTGCAGGTATACACAGGGGATTTGCTCCTCCAAGGATCAAGGATGCAATAAGCAGTTCAGGTCAGGATATGCAGCTGGATGCCGAGAAAAGCTGGAACATTGAAGCAGGGGCGCGTACAGAGATTGAAAATGTTATAGGGTTTGAAATGACCTTATTCATCATGGATTTCTCAAATCAGGTTATACCGGTATCGGAATCCTCTGGTGGCCGTGGAACCGGTTACATAAATGCGGGGCGGACAAGGCACAGGGGAGCCGAGGGAGAGCTTATCCTTAATCTTTCACGATTAACCGGTATGCCGGGCGATTTTACGGCAGCTTTCAATGCAACCTTTATCCGTTCTGAATTCTCTGACGACAGGTTTGTGGTAGAACGGCTGCCTGACGGATCCGGAAATGACACTGTCCTGACAAACGTGAAAGGTAACAGGACCCCTTATTCACCTGTGGTAATTGCTTCCGGCTACCTCCAGTATATCAATGATAAGGGTTTTGGTATACGGGCAGGTGGGAGGCTAACAGGGAGCCAGTATACAGATATACATAATACCGTGGATGTTGGCGAATGGTTTAGCAGGGCCAAGGATGATCCTGATTACTTATATCTCCAGGCAACTGCCAACGGCCGTATTGGATTGATTCCCTCTTTTTTTGTGATGGATTTATCGGCATGGTATGACCTTCGTGGCGGACTGACTTTTAATCTGACAATAAAGAATCTGCTTGATGAAAGATATATTGCAACACGAAGGCCACAGGGCATAAGGGTAGGGCTGCCGAGGATGTTGAATGCAGGAATGGCGTTGAACTTCTGACAGAAGAATTGGTTATTCAGTTTGGGTGAGTGATATATTTGAAGATTCAATTGCATCTTCTATTGCAAGCGTGAAAAGCTCGGTTATTGGCATGCCCATGGCTTCCGCCTGCTGCGGGATAATACTGGTATCTGTCATACCAGGTACTGTGTTGACTTCAAGAAAATAGAACTTCCCGTCGTTAAGTATGTAATCGATCCTGACTATGCCCCTGCAGTCAAGAATATCATATATTGCTGAGGATATCTCCTGACATTCTCTGGTAAGCCTGTCACTGATCCTTGCGGGAGTGATCTCATCAGCCTGCCTGTTGTATTTGGCATTGAAATCAAAAAACTCGTTTTTGCTTACTATCTCTGTAAGCGGAAAGAGGATCTCCCTGTCCGCTGTTTTTATAACTCCTCCTGTCAGTTCGGTTCCCTCTATGAATTCTTCAATAATAACCTCATCATCCTCCATGAGCGCTTTGTTGACAGCATCTTTGATCTGCGACTCCTTTGTTACCCTGGTAACCCCGAAGCTTGAACCACCGTTGTTGGGCTTGATAAAGCATGGCAAACCGATGGCAGCAGCTATTTTTTTTGAGTCAAATTTATTTCCCCTGCGCACAAGCATGGCTTTTGCCGAGAGTACACCGAAGTTGTTGAGGAAGCCCTTGCACATATACTTATTGAAGGTTACAGCAGATGTAAGCACGCCGCAAGTAGTATATGGAATGTTTAACAGCTCAAAATATGCCTGGAGCCTGCCGTCCTCTCCCGGAGTGCCGTGTATTGCCATGAAAACGCAGTCAAATACTTTTTTTTCCCCGTTAAGGGAAACAGAAAAATCATTCTTATCTATTTCAGGTCCGGGATCGTCCGGTGTACCAAGAACCCACCGGTTGCCTTTTATGGTAATCAGGTATGGATTGTATCGCTTTGTGTCGAGCGACTTTTTAATGTTAGAGGCGCTTTCTACCGAGACAATATATTCGGAAGAGTCTCCGCCGGCAACAATGGCAATATTTTTCCTCATTCTTTTAAAATCATTAGTCGAAAAATAATTCGTTTGCAAAAATATAAAAATCAGACTTGTTTGAGGAACTGAAAGGCAAATATGGAGGCCTTAATCACTATCTTTTTCCCTTCCTCCGGTATATTTTCTCCATTTTTCCAGAAGCAGATCCATATCCCTGGGTAATTCAGATTCAAAACTGAGTTCTTCACCGGTCAGGGGGTGTGTGAACCCGAGGGATCTTGCATGCAGGGCATGTCGCGGAAGGATTTTGAAACAGTTGTTAACGAACTGCCTGTATTTTGTAAATGTGGTTCCCCTCAGGATACTGTCCCCACCGTATCTTTCATCATTGAAAAGAGGGTGACCGATATGTTCCATATGCACCCTTATCTGATGTGTTCTGCCTGTTTCAAGCCTGCATTCAACAAGGCTAATATAACCAAGGTTTTCAATTACCCTGTAGTGTGTGACGGCGTGCCTGCCTTCCGATGCGTCTGTAAAGACATCCATCTTCATCCTGTCTTTAATGTGCCTGCCAATATGGCCGGTGATGGTCCCTTCTTCAGGTTCCGGCAGGCCCCATACAATGGCAGTGTATTTCCTTTTTGTCTTCCTGTCGAAAAACTGTTTTGCCAGCCGGTTCATTGCAAGCTCCGATTTTGCCACAACAACCAGTCCGCTGGTATTCTTGTCAATCCTGTGAACCAGTCCGGGTCGCAATTCCCCGCTTCTGAAGAGTGGCATATCCCTGAATCTCCATGCCAGAGCATTTACCAGCGTGCCGGTATAGTTACCATGTCCCGGATGTACAACCATTCCGGCTCTTTTATTTACAACTACAAGGTGATCATCTTCGTACACCACATCAACCGGTATATCCTCGGGTATCAGTTCAATCTCCCTGGGAGGCCATGCCATCACTATGGTTATAATGTCGCCGGGACGGACCCTGTAACTGGGTTTTACGGGTACATCATTAACCATGATGTTACCTGATGCGGCTGCACTCTGTATCCGGCTCCTTGAAATATTCTCAATACGATTGACAAGGAACTTGTCAATTCGCAGCAGTTTCTGACCGGGATCTGCCTCAAATCTGAAATGCTCATACAGGTCCGCGTTTCCCCTGGATTCATCTTCGGACAGATCCTCAACCATAATGAACTTTACTTAGTTTGTGATCAGTATCTTCTTTGTTTCGAATTCAATTGACCTGCTTTCAGTTACAAGAAAATATATACCAGGCGGGAAAGATGAGAGATCAATGGTTCGGGTAAGTCCGCTACGATTATAAACCAGTTGTCCGTGACGGTTGTAAAGTTTATATGTCACAGAGGCAGGATCAACATCTGTTTCAAGGTCAATATAAAGCAGATCGACGGCAGGGTTCGGATATACCTTAAGCCCCCTTTTTTTCACAGGTTTATTGAAAAGTGGAGGAGATATAGTTCTTCCAACCACAGGACGTATCATCAGTGAGCCTTCAAATGAGCTGTTTACCCAATGACCATGTATATTGTAAAAAATCCTGTTGCTGTTATCCCGGTTCACATCGAATCCGATATTCAGAAATTGATTATTGTTCTGTATAAGGCCCACATAAAAAACCTGGGAAACGGAGATTGCCGAATCCAGCTGATATGTGTGGAACCGGTTGAGCTCACCCTCATATTCCGGTCTTACACCTTCCTGACTGTAGATAAGATTTCCAGGATTACCATTTTTATCATCCCACACTGCCAGGTTGAAGAATTGGCGGGATGCATTGTTAAGTGACTGGTTAAAGTAAATCTGGATGGCTCTCAGGCTGTCCTCCCTGTAAGCCCTGAACCTGTAGGCGAGACTGGCATTTTCTGCGCCTCCTCCGAATAGTCCGTATCCATTTTCTGCCGTCCCGTCATCAAGGGCGTAAAAGTTTTTGAAATCCTGGTAAAAAATAACTGTGTCATTCCCTTTATAGTCAAATTCATCAGTCTCAAGCCATGCTGTAATCCTGAAAAGGGCAGAATCAGGGTTATCACTGCTGAATGAATAGGCCACATCGGATTCGTATTGGTGCACATCCCCGGGTTCAATATTGACTGTCCCTCCTGAGAAGCTGTGAGCTGTCCTGTTCCCGTAAACATCATAAATTGAGAACTGCCTTCTGACACTCCTGGTTACTATGTCGTTATTACGATAAGTGACAGGCAGGACTGAACCCATTTCTGCAATCCGGCCTGCCACAAACTGATCCCAGGGCATGGATGAATAATTGTTCAGCAGCGATTCCAGAGGTTTGATAAAGGCAACGTCCCTGAATACAGTGTCGGTATATGACCTTCCTTTGTTAAGATAAACATAGTCAATATTCCAGTGATCGGCATTTCCCCTGGCACCGGGGTTAAAAGGATTATCGGCAATACTTGCAATATTGCTGAAGCGAAACCGGAATCCTTCCTGGAGATAATCATTATCCCTTACGGGGATCATCACCAGCCTGAAATCATGAAGGCTTACCCCCGGAACAGACCATACTACACTCCAACTGTCAGAAAGAGGTGAATAAAATTCCAGTCTCAGAGAGTCATGAGGTTGCGGTATATCTCCCTTGCCCTGGGGCTGGTAAAAAAAGCTGAGGTAAATGCTGTCTGATTCAGGATAGTTAAGATTGAGAGGGTGTGATGTAAGCTTGTCGGCCGGAAAGGGCCATGTTGTTGCATGCTGGTAAAGTGATCCGGTATGGTCAATGGCATCAAGGGTTGCCACACCAACTGAAACAGGGTTTACCGGATAATCATCATTTATGAAGGCATACCTGTCCGACCATTTCTCGCTGTCAGGGTATACATCGGAGGTAGAAAAATCATCAAAAAAAGGAATTTCCAGCATGGGGATAGCGTCAGACTTTACAGATGGCAGTTGTTTATAGCTTTCCCTGACGGACTGGTTTATTTCAAGGCCGGTAAGTATTTCCTGCGATAATGCACAAAGAGTATGCAAAGCAAGTATGAGGCTAACGTATAATAATGTCTTCGTCATCAAAAATATCAGGCATATGGATATCAAGCGTATCAGGAGCCGGGAGAAGTGTTGAGTCTACCGATAGCCACAGGTCTATTATTGACCCAAGTCTTATTTGTATATCTTCTTCGTATTCAGGTCTCTGCCTCCAAATGAAGGCATTAAGGGAGTCTTCTTCATTTTCAACTGTTTTGTCATAAAGTGTAGCACCCAGATTAAGAGATGATTCCAGTATTCTGTTTCTTGCTTCTTCAAGGGTCAGGTAAAGCAAGTCAGGGACATAAGTAGTACGGGTACTCAAACCCTCGCCAAGGACAAGATCTATTCTTTCACCCCTGGTAACCATTTCACCTGGCTTAATGTCATCGTCTTCGTATTGCTGCCTTAAAACATTATTCATTGCAATGTCAGGCACATATATTAACTTGCCCACCTCCAGTCCTCTGGTTTCTATGATTGCCCTTGCCTGGCGGAGTGAGACACCGGTTACATCTGGCATTGGCACTCTCTCAGGATTCATGGCATTTATGGTAAGGAATATTGTTCTGTTTTCCTTAACCCTGAAATTCGGTGCAGGATTCTGGTCTATAACAGTTCCTCTTGATTCATGACTGATAAATACTGAATCAGATACCTTAAACCTCAGCCTGCGGGCCCTTGTCACCATTTCTGCCTCTTCAACAGTTAACCCCCTTAGATCCGGCACAGCATAGGCTTTCCCGTGCTTGGTATATATTTTCAACCCTATGAAAACTGAAAGTGTGATAAAAATTGCGATACCAGCTATAATGGTAAGGTGTTTCCAGAAAATCCTGCTGACCAGGAACTTTAAAAAATCATTCATTAACTGCTCTTTGTGACCTGATTATTATTATATACCTGAACGAAAAGATTTACCCGCTATTATGTATATAACGAAATAATTGTGCATTAACCTGCTGACATAAGTAAGTTGATTGCCTTAATATTTTCAGGATTGCAAATATCTTTAGATTCTGCTGTGTAAAGATAATTTATACGCTCCTTATATTTTTCAATTATTTTCCCTCTTACTATTTTGAGGGTGCTGTTAAGTAAATTGTTGCTTTCTGTGAAAGCTTCATCCAGTATCCCAATAGAGGCAGGCAGCCATCTTTGCGGAAACATTTTCTCATACTTCCTTCCAATACGGTATTCATTAAGCTCCAGTTCAATGAGTTTAAGCATAGCCTCCTGTCCTTCCTTTGTTTCCGGCTTAAGACTTTTTTCAATAAGAAACCGGCTCAGGGCTTCTTTGTTCGGTACCACAAGTGCAACAGTATACGGGTTCTGATTGTTGTAAAGCATGCATTGATCTATGTACTGAGACTGTCCTGTGAATGCTTCCTCTATACCTTCGGGACTGTATTTTTCACCGTCGTCCGATATCAGAAGACTCTTAAACCTTCCCAGTACATAAAGGAATCCGTCGCTATCCATATAACCCATATCTCCTGTGTAAAGCCATCCGTCAACTATTGTTGATTCCGTAGCCTCTTTGTTATTCCAGTAACCTTTCATGACATTCTCCCCTTTTACAACTATTTCTCCTTTTTCTCCGACAGGAAGTTCGTTCTTATCCTCATCACAAATTTTCAGCTCGAGGTCGCTTACCAGGTATCCTGATGATCCGAGCTTGTGTTTGATTTCCGAATTGGAGGAAATAATGGGAGAGGCCTCGGAAAGACCATAGCCCTGGAACATGGGTATTCCCAATGCATAAAAGAATCTCTGCAATTCAATGTCGAGGAGTGCCCCTCCCCCTATGAAAAACTTCAGCCTGCCGCCAAAATTCTCCCTTACTTTTGAGAACAGTATCCTGTCAAAAAGTTTTACAAGGGGCTTAAGAAGGACCCTTGTGCCCTTTCCTTTATCCCACCCTATTCCGTTATACGCATAAGCCACGCTTAACCCTGCATCGAAAAGCTTTTTGGCAATTTTCCCTTTTTGTCTCACACCGCTTTCAATATTTTTCCTGAAATTCTTGGCCAGTGCCGGAACACTCAGAAGAAAAACCGGCTTTACCTCTTTTATGTTCTGGGGGATGTTCTTTAATGTATCTATAGGGGTTTTCCCTACCTGAATGGAAGCCATACTGGCGCCACTGGCAATAAGGGTATAAATGCCTGCCGTGTGTGCAAAGGCATGATCCCATGGAAGTATAAGCAGAGTTGTGTACCATTCCGGAACATCCATAAGGCTTCTGGCCTGTTCAATATTTGCAGTGTAGTTTCTGTGTGAAAGAATTATCCCTTTCGGGTCGGCTGTTGTACCTGATGTATAGCAGATATTTGCAAAATCGTCACCCTTGATCGATTTCCAGGTCTGATCAAATATCTCCTGCTGTTCCAGCAGGAATTTTTTCCCCAGTTCACGAACATTTTCGTATAGTACGTCAGTTTCATCCATTTCCTCTTGCTTGTCAAGAAGGATCACCTTCTCCAGTCCGGGAATCTCAAATTTCAGTTTCTTTAACTTATGTGCTTGTCCACCCGAAATTATTATCATCCTTGAACCTGAATGGGTAAGTCTGAATTTGATCTCTGATGCATCGCCCAGCTTAACGGATAAAGGGATATTAATTGCCCCGCAGTACAGCACAGCAAGCTCAGATATAACCCAGTCATTTCTGCCTTCGGAAAGAAGCGCAATACGGTCACCCTTTATCACTCCCATACTCATCAGCCCGGCAGCAAATTCAACTACTGCCTGCCTGATTTCAGCATAACTGGTGCTTTCATATTTAAGCCCTTTTTTCTCAAGCATCAGGGGATTATTCCCGTATTTATTAACACTGCTTTCAAATAATTCAATGATTGTCTGCATAATTCCTGTATTTTGCTGCAATTAATTAATAGCAGAAGGGCAATGAAATGATCTATCAAGTAAATTGCCCGAGGACAAATATAATGTTTTGAATGGATCGACAAATTAGCGATTTTTTTTTTGTTAATATTTTTCAATATGCAATTTTTAATATATTTTTGATAAAATATTGGTTTTTAGTATAATGAATAACCAAATCTTTTAACAATTATATCCTATCACATGCAAAAGCTGATTATCATTGTTTTAACGCTCACGCTTGTTACAAGCGGGTGTGACTTTGTCAAAAGGGTTAATCCTTTTGCCAGGAAGGTTGATACCATGGAAATTTACCAGCAGCGTCAGGATAGTATACGCCGGGCTGAGTTGCTGAGGAGACAGCAGGAAGAAGCAAGGCGCGAACAGGCGCGGGCCGACAGCATCAGGAAAGCCCGGGAAGCTGAAGAAGAGTTGTTGAAATCCGTTGGTCGTTATCATCTCATCGTAGGAGCATTTAAAACACCTGCCTATGCTGAAGATTTTCACCAGAAGATGCTTGCCCAGGGCAATGATTCCAGAATTATTATGTCTGCAAACAATTTTCACCTGGTCACAATCAGGTCCCTCGACAACTACAACACTGCAGTCCGCGAGTGGCGGGAAATCAGGAGTCAGGGAGAGCATCTTGTCTGGCTCTATATAAAAGATATTTAGGGTCATTTTTAATTTGAATAATGCAATTATCCCCCGTTTATTACTATTGTATTTGCCGGGTCGGATAATTGTTTTATTTTTGGCCGGTTACCAGGAATTTCAGGGGTATCCATCCGTTTGAAATACTGAATATGAATTACCTGTTAAACATAACTAATATAATATCAACTTGATAAATATGATTTATACGCATGAACGACTTTAAGAGTGCACTTAACGATTCAATAGTTCTAAGGTGGGGCATTATGCTGCTGGTAAGTTTTACCATGGCAACAAATTATTATTTTTATGATGCCCTTTCACCTCTTAAATTCCTTATGGAGAGGGAGCTGGGTTTCAGTTCAGCCGAATATGGCTTTTTTCAGGCCGCCTATTCTATTCCTAATGTGTTCCTTTTCATGGCTGTGATCGGAGGGATTATTCTGGATAGGATAGGAATACGAATCACCGGTTTTGCCTTTATATTTATCCAGTTTTTGGGGGCGGTTATAACTGCTTACGGTGCAACTCCGTATTTTAATGAAGGCGGATGGGGTTATGGTTTTATGAGTTCATTCCTTACCGCATATTCTCCGGCCCTTAAGATGACATCTCTTGGTTTTTTCCTTTTCGGTCTGGGAGCTGAGACAAGTATTGTTGTGATTTCCAAGGTTATAGTCAAATGGTTCAAGGGAAAAGAGATTGCTTTGGCACTTGGGATGAATATCGCTATTGCCAGGCTTGGTATGGGAGCAGCAATGGTTGTCTCTCCGCGTCTGATAGTGGATAGTGCACAAACTACCCCTTTATGGCAGAACTGGACCATGCCGATCTGGTTTGGTGCATTATTGCTGGGTATAGGACTTCTTGCATTCCTGGTTTATATGATCTGGGACATAAGATTTGACAGGAGAGTTGCCGAGAGGATGGAAACAGATCCCTCTGAAGAATTTAAATTCAGCGATCTGGGTAAACTGATGACCAACCGCAGTTTTATTTATATATCAATGCTGTGTGTGCTTTTCTATTCGGCAGTATTTCCGTTTATGAAATATGCTCCTGATCTGATGATAAATAAATTTGGAGTTGCCCCGACTCTTGCAGGTGATATCTCATCAATACTACCTTTCGGCACCCTGGTATTCACCCCTGTATTTGCATATATTTGTGATTACAGGGGTAAGTCGGCTTCATTGATGGTTTATGGAAGTTTGCTTGTAATAAGTGTTCATTTGATGTTTGCTTTTACAACGATCACACCTTACATTCCCATGTTCATACTGGGTATTGCATTTTCTCTGGTACCGGCGGCAATGTGGCCCGCTGTGACCAAAATTGTAGAAACTAACAGAATTGGTACTGCCTATGGCGCTATGTTCACGATACAGGCGATCGGGCTGATGTTATTCCCATGGCTGATAGGTCTGGTACTGGATCACACGAACCCCGGGGTATCTGAGACCCTTGCTGCAGGGGGAGAGGCTGTGTATGACTATACTCAGGCTCTGGTTATGCTTGCTTTCCTTGGTTTTGTGGGACTAATTTTTTCGTGGTTGCTTAAACGTGAGGATAAGACCTCCGGATACGGACTGGAGGAACCGAACAAAATGACTTGACCGGCTGACAGGATTTTCCGGGGGAACCCCGGAAAATCTATTTCTGTGGATAAACAATTGCTTTCCTTGATGGTCCGAGCGAGATCATTGTTACGGGAACTCCCGTTTCTTCTTCGATGTAGTTGATATAAGACATAAATTCATCAGGCAGTTGGCTGCAATCTTCGATGGCTGAAATATCTTTGCTCCATCCCTTCATCTCCTTATAGAGGGGTTCAAGTGGTTGGGATGTATCAAAAGGGAGATAATCAATGACCTTATCCGGGGTTTTGTAGGCAGTACATACTTTAATTTTGTCAAAGCCTGTTAGTACATCCGACTTGGTAATTATCAATTGGGTAACCCCGTTTATCATGATCGAATACTTCAGTGATGGTAAATCAAGCCAGCCACAGCGCCTCGGACGACCGGTAGTTGAGCCGAACTCCATTCCCTGTTCCCGCAACCTCGTGCCTGTCTCATCATGGAGCTCAGTAGGAAATGGCCCTCCTCCAACACGGGTGCAGTAAGCTTTGAATACGCCCAGGACTTCACCTATTCTGGATGGTGCAATTCCCAGTCCGGTACATGCTCCGGCGCAAATAGTACTGGAGGAAGTAACATATGGGTAGGACCCGAAATCGATATCCAGCAAAGTGCCCTGGGCACCTTCTGCGAGGATCCTCTTTTTATCATTAATCAGGTGGTTGATAAAATGTTCACTATCCACCAGTTTGCAGGTTTTGATCTTTTCAATACCCTGGAACCATTCTTCCTCATACTTTTCAGGATCATCCTTGTAATCATATTGTCTGAGGATGTCCATGTGTTTGTTTTTAAGGTAACGGTATTTATCGTAAAAGCCAGGAAGTATTATATCTCCTATCCGTAAACCATTCCGGCCGGTTTTATCCATGTAGGTAGGGCCAATCCCTTTAAGGGTCGACCCGATCCTGGTCTCACCCTTGACTGCCTCTGAGGCAGCGTCGAGAATCCTGTGGGAAGGGAGTATAAGGTGAGCCTTATTTGAGATATGAATGGAGTCCGCAGGTAAAACACCGAGGCTCTCCAGAGCCTGGGCCTCCTGTTTGAAAACCACCGGATCAATAACAACCCCGTTACCGATCAGGTTTATTTTTTGCTTATGAAAAATTCCTGACGGTATAGTGTGAAGGACATGCTTGATTTCGTTAAATTCAAGCGAATGTCCTGCATTAGGCCCACCCTGAAAACGTGCAATAACATCATAATCCGGGGTCAGGACATCAACAATTTTACCTTTGCCTTCATCTCCCCATTGAAGACCAATTAGTACATCTATTTTGTGCATAAGTATCGGGCGTTTAAAAATTGAGGCTCAATTATTGCCGGGATCCGGTTCTTCCCTTTGACCGTAGATATAAAGTGAGTGGTGAGTTGGCTTGAAATTGGCCAGTTTGCAGGCAGTTTTAATAATATCATGAATACGCGGATCACAAAATTCTATTACTTCACCGGATTTGATATCTATAAGATGATCATGCTGTTTGCATTCATGGGCCTTTTCAAACTGGGCTATATTTTTACCAAACTGATGCTTTATTACCAGGTTGCATTCAAGAAGAAGGTCAATAGTGTTATATAATGTAGCTCTGCTGACTCTGTATTTTTTATTTTTCATTGATATATAGAGAGACTCTATGTCAAAGTGCCCTTCGTGAGTATATATTTCATCGAGAATAGCGTATCTTTCAGGCGTTTTCCGGTGTCCTTTCTTTTCAAGGTATTCGGTAAACAACTTCCTTACAGTGTCTTTTGTGTCAATGCAGCCCATAAGTAGTCTAATTTAAAATAGTGCTAAAATAGAAAAAAAATAAATAGGATGGATAAATTTATCCGGTTTTAATAAAAATTGCTATTTTCCGGCTTCAACCCTGTTAACGGAGATTACCCCTTGTATTTTAAACAGATTCATGATAAGATTGTTCAAGTGCTTTGTATCGTGAACATAAAGTTCAATTGTTCCCTCAAATATTCCATCATGTGTTTCAACAGCAATTTTCCTGATATTGGCATTTAAGTCGTGTGAAATAACATTGGTAATTGAGTTGACTATCCCTATTTTATCTATACCCTGAATTCTGATGCATGCAAGAAATGAGAGTATCTTATGACTTGTCCAGCTGGCTGATACGATCAGGTTGCCGTGGCTTGACATGAGTTTGGTGGCAGTAGGGCAGTTGGATGAATGTATAATGATTGTTTCATTGGGACTCTTATACCCGACAATAGCGTCTCCGGGTATTGGATTACAACATTTGGCAATCCTGTAGTTTTTACCCGGTTCATCTATCCCCTCTCTTATAACAACAGTTTTCCCGGGGTCTGATTTGATTGTTTTTTTTGGCTCTTCTATGATTTTCTTCCCTCTTTGCAGGTTTTTCCCATATGTCAGTTCCCAATATCTTATCCACTTGTTTTTGGTATTTCTTTTCAGTACCTTTTTTATATTATCAAGAGAGATAATTTCTTCGCCAATCTTCAGATAAAGATCTTCTTTGTTTAAGGCATCATATCCGTCAACAAGTTTTTTTATTATCCTTGAGTTTGGATGAAGGCTGATTTCCCTGAGTTTTTCTTCCAGAATCTTCTTCCCGCTTTCTGATCTTATCCTGGTTTCTGCTTTCAGAGAACTCTTTATACTTGATCTTGCTTTGGCGGTAATGGCATACTCAAGCCATTCTCTCTGTGTACGCTGACTGTCTGATGTAAGAATTTCAACCTGATCGCCACTAGCCAGCTCATGGCTGAGGGGAACAAGCTTCTGGTTAACTTTTGCTCCTATGGCTTTATTGCCTATTTCAGTATGGATCTCATATGCAAAGTCAATAGCCGTTGCGTTCTTTGGGAGGGTCACTATCCTGCCTTTGGGCGTAAAAACGAGTATTTCAGATTCGAAAAGGTTTAACTTGAATTCATCAATAAACTCCAGGGCATCACTATTCTGGTTATTAAGCAGCTCCCTGATTCTCTTTATCCACTTATCGAGTTCGGATTCACCCTGACCGTTGTTTTTATATTTCCAGTGTGCAGCAAATCCTCTTTCGGCTATATCATTCATTCTTGTGGTTCGGATCTGCACCTCCACCCATTTACCGTTCGGTCCCATAACGGTTCCGTGCAGAGCTTCATATCCATTAGCTTTGGGAGTACTTACCCAGTCCCTTATTCTTTCCGGTTTGGGCATGTAAATGTCTGTAATGAGCGAATAGATGTTCCAGCATTGTACCTTTTCAGGAATTTGAGGATTGGGTTCAAAGACTACTCTGATGGCAAAAAGATCATAAATCTCTTCAAATTTGACCTTTTTTGTCTGCATTTTACTGTAGACAGAATTTATCGATTTTGGTCTCCCGCTTATATCATATCTGATCCTGTGTTCGTTCAGTTTTTCAATAATAGGCAGAGCGAATTTGTTTATAAAAAGAACTCTTTTCTTTTCGCTGTCTTTTATCTTTTGCAGTATTTCATGATATACTTTAGGATTCTGATATTTAAGGGCGAGGTCTTCAAGCTCTGTTTTTATCGTATAAAGTCCGAGTCTGTGCGCAAGCGGGGCAAAAAGAAAACTGGTCTCTCCTGCAACCTTAAGTTGTTTGTTCCGGGGAAGGGATTCAAGGGTCCTCATATTATCAAGCCTGTCAGCAAGTTTAATCAGGATTACCCGAACATCGTTTGAAAGTGTAAGGAGAAGTTTTCTGAAATTCTCTACCTGAATTGTGGATTTCTTATCAAAAACGCCTGCTATCTTGGTAAGTCCGTCTATAATCAAGGCGATTTCCTCGCCAAAATTGTGGCTAATATCTTCAAGGGAGTATTCAGTGTCCTCAACCACATCGTGCAGAAGCGCTGAAATAATTGATTTTGTGCCCAGTCCTATTTCAGATGCAACAATTTTACTGACTGCCAGTGGGTGGATAATATAGGGCTCGCCTGATTTCCGCCTCATATTCTTATGAGCCTCATTGGCAAATCTGAATGCTTTCTTTATCAGATCCATATCATCAGGCTCATTTATATGCTGACAATGATCAAGCAGATCGTTAAAGAGGTCATCAATAATCTTTATGTCTTTTTCAGTTTGAATTGTCATCCGGTTACCCTCTTCCTTTTTCCTTTGCCTGGTTGACTGCAGTCTGAACCCGAATTTTTTTGATAAGTGCCATTAAACTGTTTATCAGATCCGGGTTTCAGCCTAACCGATATTTCTGATCAAATTTAAAACGTAAAATTTTATATTATTATTCGCCTGAAGACAAAATTAATCAATTTTGCGACTCATATTGCGTGTCCCGGTACTTTTTTATCGCCTGTGATTTGAATAACCAGGCAAGGGAGAAAGGTGTGTATAACAAAAGCCGGAATCAGCAACAAACCTGCACTTAAACTGCTGAAGATTTTGATCTTAATTCAATTATATCAAACTAAATCGTATTTTTGTGCCTGGATGAAAAAACAGACCATAATATCAAGGATACTTTTGTGGGTTATAAGCAACTTGCGACATCGCCAGATATTGCTGATTCTCAGTTTTATAATAGGTGTAGTCGGCGGACTGGCAGCTGTACTGCTTAAAAATACGGTATATTATACAAATGAGTTCTTAACCGGAAGACTGGCGCCGGAAACCGGTAACCTGATATATCTTGCATTTCCTGCTGCAGGTATTTTTCTGACAGTGGTTTTTTCGAGGTACGTTATCAGGGATAATATTTCTCACGGTGTATCAAAAGTGCTTCATGCCATTTCCAGAAAAGATTCAGTTCTGGCTCCGCATAACTCTTATTCCTCAATGGCTGCCAGTACCATGACAGTCGGATTTGGCGGATCTGTGGGCCTTGAAGCTCCGATTGTACTTACGGGAGCATCTATTGGGTCCAATCTTGGCAGGTTTTTGAAGCTTGACTATAAAACTATTACGCTGTTGATTGCCTGCGGAGCTACCGGTGCAATAGCCGGGATATTTAAATCACCCATTGCAGCCATGATTTTCAGCCTCGAGGTACTGATGCTCGATCTTACCATGTGGGCAATAATTCCCTTGTTGATTTCAGCGGTAACAGCAGCCACTATTGCAACCCTTCTGCTTGGCGAGGGGGCAGTATTTTATTTTACCCTTCATGAGCCATTTGT
>SLKJ01000042.1 GCA_007134675.1 Bacteroidales bacterium | reverse complement strand
TGAACACCAACCTGTCCATCGGTTCGTTTGCAAGAGTTTTTATTGGCGGATCACTCTATAATTTCAATGTTCAGGGAGATTTTTTCGGTTACCGGGAGGACAACACCAGCACTAACTGGAGGCTTCAGGGAAATATGAACTTTTTCCTTTCCGGGTCACTGAGGTTTGTGGTTGACTTTGACTGGAGATCGGCTACCGTCACTGCCCAGGGAGCCAGCGAGATGTTCTTTATAAGCAGTGCTGCCCTGAATTATTCTCCCGGGCAGTTGCAGGGGTGGAACCTTTCGCTCAGGGCGCTGGATATACTGGGCACAAATGTCACCAACTGGTCCACCCGCGCCTACAACAGCAGCGGTCAGCAGATATTCTTCCAGGAGACTGACTATGACCGTTACGGACCTGTGATTGAGCTGGGCATCACATACTCCTTCAATATTAATGGACGTTCCCTGAAACGCGATGTAGACACGTTCGGAGAGGAACAGTTCTAGAAATCCCTCCAGTATTTCAGAAAAACATTTAAACCTGATTGATCCTGAGATCTGAACTGGCACTTTCCTTTTATATAATCAAACTGATTTTCTGCTTAATTTGCAGTTTATCACTTCTATAATAATATCTTAAATTTCTATGGTGTGTATAAAAAAAATAAATGAGTATTCAAGATCAAATTGTTAAAATAAGCCATAATTATTATTTTTATGATTTATTATTAGTTATCCAATTTAATAGTTCTTCACAATACTTGTGTAATTTAAAAAATACAAAACCATGAAAAAAATAAAAATGGGAATGATCGGAGGCGGTATTGGCGCATTCATAGGTGATGCCCATCGCCGTGCCGCAAGAATTTGTAATGACTTTGAAATGGTCGGTGGCGTTTTTGATGCCGATTATGAAAAAAGCCAGCAATTTGCCAAAGATGAAGGTATTGAGCTTGACCGGTGTTACGAAAGCGTTGATCTGCTAATTAATAATGAACTTAAACTTCCTGATGAAGAGCGAATTGAGGTTGTCTCCATTGTAACTCCAAATTCCCTGCACTACCCATTTGCAAAAAAACTTCTGGATAATGGTTTTCACGTTGTGTGTGAAAAACCCATGACCATGACAATAGATGAGGCCCTTGATCTTGAGAAAACAGTATCAGAAAAAAAGCTTACCTTTTCACTTACTCACACCTATACAGGCTATCCGATGGTTCGGCAGATGCGTGAACTTATTGCCCAGGGTGTTCTGGGAACCATACAGCGAATAGATGCTCAATATTACCAGGGCTGGATAAACTCAATTATTCACGGACCAGACAGCCAGATTACAGGTATTTGGAGACTGGAGCCTGAAAATACAGGTGTGAGCAGCTGCATCGGTGATATAGGAGTTCATGCCTTTAATCTCATTGAATATACTACCGGCCTGCAGGTCCGCAAAGTACTGGCAGACCTGAGTCCGATAAAAAAGGGAATCAGGTTGGATCTGGACGGAAATGTTCTGTTGCGTTTTGACAATGGTCTTAAAGGAGTTATACGCTCCACCCAGGTTGCCGCAGGTGAAGAAAATAATCTTGCCATTGGAGTATATGGTTCGAAAGCCAGTCTGAAATGGTCTCAGGAAAATCCAAACTTTCTATACCTGCTAAGTGATTCTGAACCTACAAAGACTTATAAGCCTGCCCATTCATACAATAGTGAACTTGCTGAAGCTGCGCATACTATGCCGATGGGGCATCCGGAGGGTATCTATGAAGCACTGGCCAATATCTATAAAGGAACTGCCAAATCCATAAGAGGTGAAAGTTATGATCCGGGAGAGTATCCGACAGTTCATGACGGAGTGCGTGGAATGAAATTCATACACTCAGTTGTAAATTCCAACAGTAAAGGCAATATATGGATTGATTTGTCATGATTCACCCGAAGTAACCCGCTCATTATCTGAAATTAACCGAAAAAGTAAATAATTATGGGAAAATAGCAACTGTTTTTTATTATCCGGGTTGAACATCTGATAAAGAAATACTGTTATATCAGTAACCAATATGTTGCTAAATCATGGCGAAATTTTTATCAGTGTTCGCGGCATTAGCTATAATTGCAGGTATGATTCTCACCCAAAATCAGACGGATATGAGATCAGGGCATAAGATGACGAAAGATAATGACACCGGGATTTACAGGATAAAAAGGAGCGAGAGTGAATGGAAAAAGGTGCTTGACCCACTTCAGTTTGAGATACTGCGGCGTTCAGGAACTGAGAGGGCATTCTCCGGCACCCTCTACAATAATAAGAAACAGGGCATATATTATTCTGCAGCAACCGGTCAGCCGCTGTTTGCATCTGATTCCAAATTTGATTCCGGCTGCGGCTGGCCCAGCTTTTTTGAACCTTTGACAGAAGGGGCTATACTATACCGCACGGACAGGTCACATGGGATGATCCGGACAGAGATCATTGACTCTTCCAGCGGTTCTCATCTGGGACATGTATTTGACGACGGTCCACCTCCCACAGGACTGAGGTATTGTATGAACAGCGCCGCAATGGTATTTGTGGGTATTGATGAAGAGCCACCTTCGATTGTTAAGGAATATATGAGCAAACATGCCTCTGAAGAGGAGAAGAAAGCTGTAAGTAAATTCCTGGAATCCCTGTAAATATATCGCAGGTTGGATAAAAAACAGATGGGCAGGTTACAAATCCCTTTCCAACTGTTCCAGCGGGACACCCTTGGTCTCCGGCATGAAAAACTTTACCCATGCCAGCTGCAGTACCATCATTCCGCAGAAAATTCCGAATATTGCCTGTGGAGCCAGCACATCAACCATTATAGGGAAAAACAGAGTGATCAATGCCGCGAACAGCCAGTGGGTAAAACTTCCCAATGACTGACCGAATGAACGATGCCTGTTCGGGAATATCTCGCCTATAAAAACCCATATAACTGCTCCCTGTCCTACAGCATGGGCTGCCATAAAGGCAAAAACAGTAAATGGCACTATACCGTAAGTCTCCGATGCAAATGCCCAGGCAGTCATACCAAGTGATGCAATATATCCAAATGACCCTATATACAGCAACGTGCGCCTCCCCAGACGGTCAATAAGCCACAAGCCGACAAACGTAAAGATAATATTGGTTACACCTATTCCTACAGATTGAAGAAGAGCAGCCTGCGTCTCCAGTCCGGTCATCTGGAAAATGCGCGGTGCAAAATACAGAATCGCATTTACCCCTGAAAGCTGATTGAAAAACGCTATAAAAAAAGCCAGGAAGATTGGTGTCAGGAGGCGTTTTGAAAAAAATCTTCTGTTCACCTGCTTCTTATTTCCGGTAGCTTCCACCTCGTTAACCAGAATATCCAGTTCCCGGGAATTCAATTCCGGGTTTGTCTTTTTAAAAACCGTCATCCCCCCTTCCCTGTCTTTTTTGCTGATGATCAGCCAGCGGGGACTTTCAGGAATTCCAAGACAGAAAACTGCAAACAGCAGTGCAGGAAATGCTTCTACCCCGAGCATCCACCGCCATGCATTCTCGCCGATCCCTGCAAGAAGTGAATTGGAAAGGAAAGCAACCAGTATACCGAAAACAATATTGAACTGGAACATACCGGCAAGGCGGCCACGGTATCTGGGTGGTGCGATCTCCGATATAAACAGAGGTGCAGCGACTGTTGAAATCCCAATACCCAGTCCCCCGATGAACCGTGATATCATAAATATATAAACATCAGGCGCAAGTGCCGAGCCAAAAGCGGAAACAACATAGAGTATCCCAATACACAAAAGGGTTTTACGGCGACCTAAATACTCTGTGGGCCAGCCGCCTATCAAAGAGCCGAGCACGGTACCCCACAATGCCATGCTGATAGTAAGCCCGTGCACCCTGCTATCAAGTCCCCAAAGCATTTGAACTGACTGCTCAGCGCCGGAAATAACAACGGTGTCAAACCCGAACAGAAAACCCGCAAGTGAAGCAACCACGGCACTCTTGTACAAAAATAGTCTGCTGCTCATTTTTAAATTATATTATCAGGTTAAATGGCTTAAATAAACCAGAAATTCAAATGTAGATGAAATTTTTTTTATTTTAAATTACACATAGACAAGATGAAAAAAATTGACTTCGTCGATTATACATGTATTATTTAGTTCTTTTTGAATTGTTAACCTGATGTGTAATTCATCGGAAATACTGGGAAGGCTCTCATTATGAAAGAATGCTGGATTATTATAAAAATCTGAAATCATATCTAAGAAAGCAGTATTTGTAGTAGAAACGGAACAAAAAAAGAAAAATATCGTACGAAAAGTAATCACTATTACTGTTTAAAGTTCCATATGGCCGGTAAACATTTTGCCTGGCTGATAAAAAAAATTAGTTATTAACCAAAACTCACAAAAATGAAAAAACCAGTTTATTCTTATCTGACTATAATTATGTTAATTATATCGGTAACCCTGAGTCAGTGTAAATCCAAAAAAGAAGTGGTCCAGGCACCCCCGGGTGAAACCAGGGTTGAAGTGCTTTGCAGCGGCCCTGATTATTTCTCCGATAACGAGTTTTTCAGAGCAAACTCAGTTGCTGAGAGCCAGAACCAGGCAAACTCAAAAAGAATGGCACTTAGCAATGCCAGAGCAGAACTTGCAGCCCAGATAGAGGTTACGGTGAAAAGTGTCATAGATAACTATGTTCAGGATGTATCTGTCGGGGACCGATCGGAGTTTACTCAGCGTTATGAGGGTCTCTCAAGAGAAGTCATCAATCAAAGGTTAAGCGGGACAAGGGTTATCTGTGAAGAGCTCACCAGAACTCATGAGGGGCGATACAAGACCTACATTGCCGTAGAGCTTTCCGGAGAAGAGTTACTAAATGCTATTAATCAGCGAATTTCCAATGATGAACGGCTACGGGTTGACTACAACTACGAAAGATTCAAGGAAACCTTTAACCAGGAGATGGAACAGATGAGAAGGGAACGTGGCTATTAGTCATAATCCACTTCACCGTTTTTCCGATGTAAATAAAGTATGCTAAAAATATATTCCAGTGCAAAAATCATTCATAAATATATCGTACGTTGTGATTCTGCTGCTGCTTGTAATCGTTATCGGTGGACAATCGTGTAGATCTAAGAGAATGGCCAGACAGGCACAGAAGATGGAAGCGGAGGGACTGTACGAAATTGCCGCTGAGAATTACCTTCGCTCCTTCAAGGCAAACCCCAACAATATTGAGGCAGCGACCGGACTGAGAAGAACCAGTCAGAGAACCCTGAATTCAAAAGCTGAACTGGTAAGCCAGGCGTGGTTCTCGGGCAATGACAGGGAGACTGTATATAAATACCTGGATGCACTTGAATACCAGCAAAGGATTGGGGCAACAGGCATAGAGATAGTTATGCCGTCACAGGCTGCTGTTCATTACGATGAAGTCAGGCCAAGGTTTCTGGACAGTATGTTTGAAGAGGCGCGTCTGCTTCTTGATGAGGAAAATTTCGGCCTGGCCGAATCAATGTTTTCAGAGATTCTCAGAATTGATCCCTCTTACAGTGATCTGAGTCAGTTTTTGAGAATTTCAAGGAGTGAACCGCTGTACCGTGCAGGAATAGACCAGCTCAATAGTGGCTTATACAGGTCGGCTTACCATACATTCAGTAATATTCTTGATAATCACGGTTCATACAAAGATGCAAGAGAGTTGCGTGACGATGCCCTGTCAAAAGGTATGCTCACAATTGCCATTACAGAATTTGAAAACACTACAAGGCAAACAAATGCTCATAATATAATCAGAAGCCGCATTGCTTCAGAATTAAGCAACATGAACAACCCTTTCATACAGATAATGGATGACCGTAACCTGGATGCATTTTTGAGACAACAGGAATTGGCGGCAAGACTGGGAAGTGAAATGAAAATAGGAGGACTGATGGCTGTAAAGGCCTTACTGACAGGCAAACTCACATCCTTTGATGTCAGAAATGGCCGCTTGCAGCGCACTGAAAGAAAAGCATACCTTAAAGAGGTTGTCGAAATAGTGGATAACGTTTCAAAGAAAAAATCATCGAAAACCATCTACCATAAGGTTACCTTTTATGAGTACCGGAGAGAAAGCAAGGCTTCAGGCACACTACATTATCATCTTAGCTCAACGGAAACCGGAGCCATTCTATTATCGGGTGTTGCCGAAATCAATAGCGGTGATAAAGTTCATTATGCCGTTTTTGACGGCGAGACAGAAAACCTTGTACCGGGCCACTGGGAGTATATTGACAGGGATTCACCAAAAGATATTATCCGTGATGAGTCCAGACAAATAAGGGAATTGCAGAACCTTTTCCATGCAAGACAGGATATTAAGACTGCTAATATGTTGCGCAGTGAGTTAACTGAGGGAATAGCCCAGAAAGTGAGTGAGGCTGTGGATGCATATAATCCTGAGCAATGAGTTTTCCTGATCTGAAACATTCGTGTATACTTTTAATTTTGCTGGCAGCTTTTCAGGGATGCGGACCCGGACGGGCCGTCTCAGAAACGTCATCCCCTCAACCGGACTGGGTAAGGAGCCGTCCTGTATTACCGGAATATTATATTGGTATCGGCTGGGCACAGAAAACCATGAATATTCATCAATATCAGCAGGCAGCAAGGCAAAATGCCCTGGCCGACCTTGCCGGCGAAATATCGGTAACCATATCATCCAACTCAGTGCTGCATGCTTTTGAATCACAACTGGGCTTCAGGGAGGATTACACATCAACTATTCAGGCCCGGACCCAGGAGGTGCTTGAAGGATACGAGCTTACAGACACATGGGAAGACCAGGAAAACTATTGGATTTATTACAGACTTCCGGTAACCAGACACAGGGAAATAACAGAAAGGAGAAGAAATGATGCTGTCAGACTCTCTGCCAGCTACCTTGAGAATGCAATGAGGAGCCGGGATGATGGGCAGATTCGTAACAGTCTTGTTCAGCTCATAAGTTCTATGGAGGCAATAAAAAATTATTTTGACGATCCTCTGCCGGTGGAGTTCATGGGAAAAGAAATTCAACTCGGCAATAAAATATTCAATGAACTCTCTGCAACGATTTCGAGGATTGATATAATACCGGAGAATTTAACTCTGGAAATAAAAACCGGGCGTGAAGTGCCCTCCTCACTCCTTAAATTCAAGGTACTTGATCAAACCGGCAATCCGATTGCAGATTTCCCGGTGGTTGCCCATTATTCTGAAAGACCCATCAGGAATAACCGTACGCGAACAGGAAGGAACGGAATTGCCGGTTTCGATATTGATATTATCAGATCTTCCGGACCCTTTGAAACATTCACAGTCAGGGCAGATATGGAAGTCCTGGTTGCGGAGGCCTCTGCAGATCCTGTTGTAAGAAGGCTTGTCACGCGTTTCACCGCCCCAAGGGGAGCTGCAAGGATCAATATTCTGCCACCGGTAATCATGCTGGTGGTGAGAGAGTATAATATGGGCCATGAGCTTTCTCACGGCTCTCTAGGAGAGGTTTTTCGGGAAAGTGCCGTTGAGGCTGGATACCTTTTTGATGATAACCCCTCTAAAGCTGACTACATAATCAGAATCACCTCCTCAGCAACTGCTACAGCAGAAAGCGGAACATACAGGAACGCGTTACTGACAGGAAGCATTTCGGTTGAATTGCCCGGAGGCACAACAATCTATCGCAGAGAGCTAAAAGGGTTCCGCGGCTCCCATTTTGAAATCTTGCAAGCCGGAGAGGAAGCATACCGTCAGGCTGCAAGAAGAATGAAGAGCAGCTACTTCAGAGAAATTGATGAAACGATCAGAAAAAGATCATCACGTTAGAATAACTTTTTACACATTTTACCCTGGAAGGCTGTTCAGCCTTTCAATAAGCCTGATGGTATTATCAAAAAGCTCTTCTCTTATCTGACTGTAATAGGCCGTGGCTGAATGTTGTGAGGGAATCTCATCACCTGAATTATTAATCCTGTACATTAACTTATTACGCAATTCAACCGCATCAGTAATTATTACCTGCACATTTTCCTGATTAAGTGATGGTGTATGATCCAAAAAGGTAAAACATTCATTAATGACCTCGTGGCAAAGATCATTAACATCTTTTTTTAGCTTCCTTCGGCTGGACATATTTTAAACCCTAAAAAATAGTAACCCTTAGAACATATTTATCAGACTAATAATAAACATGCGAACAATTAAATTACATACAAATTACAAATTAATAAGTATTAAACAAATTTATTTTAAACAAGATAGCCAGTTTGATGTTATAAGATAGGAACTGTCCCGGAAAAAGACCCCTCATGTTTTAACCGAATGAAAGAATGCCAGCAGTAATTATTTATATGTCACTTCATGGCTGTACTGAAAAAGCTGCAAAAATGCTCTCGGAAATGTCATGGGGAAAAGTAGACCTGGTCAATCTACGGAATCATCCCACACCCTCACTCGATAACTACAGCTCCGTAATTATTGGAGGCTCCATACATATGGGACAGATACAGGATAAGATAAGGAGGTACTGCAATGATAACATGAATGAGCTTCTTACCAAAAGGCTTGGACTCTATCTATGCCATATGACTGAAGGAGAAAAAGCAGTACAGCAATTTAACGATGCTTATTGCGATAAACTCAGGAACCACTCTGTTGCAAATGGTCTCTTCGGTGGTGAATTCAATCTTGAAAAAATGAATCCCCATGAAAAGACTCTGATAATGAAAACTGCCGGTATAGATAAAAGCATTTCGAAACTGGACATAAAAGCCATAGAGGGATTCGGAAGGGTTATATTTCACCTTGACAAATCGTAGAACCGTTATAGAATAATCCCCTTCAGCCTCTCTGAACGGGGTCATAAATACCGGATAAATCAGTCGCTGGTAAAACTCTATCTCTTTAATAGCAAAGCTACATTTTCAACATGATGGGTATGTGGAAACATATCCACAGCGCGCATTCTCTCTATACGGTATCCGGCATCAAGCAACATGATATCCCGGGCCTGGGTGGCGGAATTGCAGCTTATGTAAACAATCTTTGCAGGTGATATCTCAAGGATCCTTTTAATCACCTCCTGATGCATCCCGGTCCTGGGCGGGTCGGTAATAATGGTATGCGGCTTTCCAATATCCGCAACAAATTCAGGTGTAAGCAGGTCCTTAATATCACCGGAATAAAAGACCGTGTTCTCAATATTGTTAAATGCCGCATTGAATCTTGCATCTTCAACTGCTTCCGGAACATACTCGAACCCCATCACACTTTTGCATTGATTTGCTATGAAAGATGCAATTGTTCCTGTACCTGTATAAAGATCATAGATCACCTCATGCTTTTGAGGAATGGCAAAATTCCTTACAACCTTATATAACTCATAAGCCTGCTCAGAATTGGTCTGGTAAAATGATTTTGGACCCACCCGGTATCTCAGTCCCTCCATCTCTTCAATAATATGATCCCTGCCGCTGAAACAATTTACCTCAAGGTCCCCTATCGTATCATTGCCTTTTGGATTGATAACATACATAAGGGAGGTGATACCGGGGAAATTAGCGGACAGCCATTTAAGCAGGGACTCCCTGGCTTCCTTTTCTTCTCTGAAAAATACCAGTATGACCATTAGCTCCCCACTGGAGCTGGTGCGGATGATCAGAGTACGTAAAAAACCCTTCTGTTTAAGCAGATCAAAAAACTCCAGATCATTCGCTATTGCATAGTTTTTAATTGCAAGCCTGATTGAATTGGAGGGTTCCCTTTGGAGATAGCAGTAATATATATCCAGGACCTTATCAAACCTTCCCGGAATATGGAATCCGGCTGCCCTGAATTCGCTTATCTCGTCCCCCGATTTAACTTCCTCTTCAGTCAGCCAGCGTCTTGATGTAAATGTAAACTCCAGTTTGTTTCTGTAATACTTCGTCTTTCCTGAAGGAAGTATCGGTTCCGGATCAGGAAATCCCACTTTGCCTATCCTTGTAAAATGATCAATTATCTGCTGCTGTTTGAATGACAGCTGCTGATCGTAATTGAGATGCTGCCATTTGCAACCTCCACAGGTACCGAAATGTCCACAAAACGGGTCCGTTCGAAAATCAGAAGGGGTCTTAAGTTCAGCAATACTTCCCTCCAAATATTTTTTACGTTTTTTTGTTACCCTGATATCTGCAATATCTCCCGGGGCCATGAAAGGGATAAATATTACCATATCATCATAGCGTGCAACAGCCTTGCCTTCAGAGGCAACACCTGTTATTCGGACATCCCTGAGCAGAGGAAGAGGTCTCTTTTTCCTCATTTTTTTTGTGCAAAGTTAATAATAAACATGTTTTATGGCCCGGACTCAGCACCGGGTGAGCAAAAAATAATGGGGACTCATAAGTAAATATTTGAATTAAATCATTGGTCTTATGGACATTCCCATAACAATATTTTCAATGACAGGATGAACCGCTTCGCTTTAACATGAAAATTTTTTCATCTGTCTGAGTGTAAATTAGCTGAAAAAAATTCATGTATATTTCTCCTATAAAAAACAGAAATTTTGTTCTAATAAAATATCCAAAATATATGCATACAGTCGGAACCGCTGCGCTTTCCGATGAAATTTTTTTCATTTGATAGTGTGTAATTTTAAATAAAAAAAATTTCATCTACATTTATCCTGTAAAAACAAGAGTCAAAATTTCGTAAAGAGGTTACAAAATTTTGACTGACAGGATGAACCGCTTCGCTTTAACATAAAAATTTTTTCATCCGTCTGTGTGTAAATTGGCTGAAAAAATTTTCATGTATATTTGTGGTCCTGAAAGAAACATAATGATATCAGTAAATAAGGTAGCAGTAAGTTTCGGCCGTTTTGAGCTTTTCAGTGGTATATCCTTTCAGATCAACCAGCGTGACCGGATCGGATTGGTGGGAAGGAACGGGGCCGGGAAAACTACATTGCTGAGGATCATAAAAGGCCTTGTTTCCCCTGACCAGGGAGAAGTCGTTGTCCCTGAAAATACCAGCATTGCCTACCTTCCCCAGCAAATGGTCCATAAAGATGGGAAAACAGTATTTGATGAGGCCATGTCAGCCTTTTCCGAGGTTTTGCAGCTGGAAAAAGAAATTGACAGTATCAACCTGCAGCTGGCTGAGAGAAAAGATCATGAATCGGAAGAATACCTCAGGCTTATACACCGTCTTTCTGACTCAACCGAGCGTTACCAGCTAATCGGGGGTGGAGCAATTCATGCTGATGTGGAACAGACTCTTGGTGGACTTGGTTTTTTAGCTTCCGATTTAACCAGGCAGACATCCGAGTTCAGCGGAGGATGGAGAATGCGAATAGAACTCGCAAAACTTCTTCTTCAGAAGCCGGATATATTTTTACTCGATGAGCCGACAAACCACCTTGATATTGAATCGATACAATGGCTGGAGGATTTTCTTATGAACTACCCCGGAGCTGTAATCCTGATATCGCACGACAGGGCTTTTCTTGACAATGTGACCGACCGGACAATCGAAATTTCGCTCGGTAAAATCTATGACTACCGTGCATCATACTCAAATTATGTGGAGCTGAGGAAAGAGCGCCGGGAGCAGCAGTTGGCAGCATACCGGAACCAGCAGAAACTGATTGAAGACACCGAACAATTTATTGATCGCTTCAGGTACAAGGCAACAAAGGCGGTCCAGGTACAATCCAGAATTAAGCAACTTGATAAACTCAATAGAATCGAAGTCGACGAGGAGGACCTTGGCACCATAAATGTGCGTTTTGCAATGGCTCCAAGGGCAGGCAGCATTGTTGCAGAAATGAAGAGTCTGAGCAAAAGTTACGAGCAGAAAAGGGTTCTGGAAAAGGTGGATATGGTGATTGAAAGAGGCGAAAAGATAGCGTTTGTAGGTCGTAACGGAGAGGGAAAAACAACCCTTTCGCGTATTATCGTGGGTGAGCTACCCTATGAAGGGGAGCTGAAAAATGGACATAATGTCAGGATCGGATATTTCGCACAGAACCAGGATGAGCTGCTTGACAATGAGAAGACTGTTTTGAGTACAATTGATGATATTGCCACTGGTGAAATCAGACCTAAAATAAGGAATATTCTTGGTGCTTTCCTGTTCAGCGGCGAGGCGGCAGATAAGAAGGTAAAGGTGCTCTCGGGCGGCGAACGCTCCAGACTGGCTATAGCCAGACTTCTGCTGGAGCCATACAATCTTCTGGTTCTGGATGAACCTACCAATCACCTGGATATGCACTCAAAGGATGTGCTTAAGCAGGCCCTTGTGAAATACGACGGCACGCTTGTAATTGTATCGCACGACAGAGAGTTTCTTGACGGTCTTGTTACCAAGGTGTATGAATTCAGAAACCGTAAAATAAAAGAAAATGTTGGTGGTATCTACGACTTTCTCAAGAGGAAAAAGCTCGAGTCACTCAGGTCTCTTGAAATAAACCCCCAAAAACCAAAACAACCTGAAAAGTCCAAACCTGAATCCGGCAGAAGGTTATCCTGGGAAAAAAGAAAAGAGAGGGATAGAGAAATACGCAAACTGGAAAACAAAATTAAACGCAACGAGGATATCATAAATGAG
Organism: Bacteroidales bacterium; assembly: GCA_007134675.1. Lineage (GTDB taxonomy): Bacteria > Bacteroidota > Bacteroidia > Bacteroidales > PUMT01 > PXAP01. Next base: position 10,960 of record SLKJ01000042.1, on the reverse strand, counting down.
CTTGAAGAAGAGATGTCGGACATGAACAGTTTGCTTGAATCGCCTGATAAAGAGACTTTGATGAAACTTGAGCAGGACTTCTTTGGCAGATATGAGCGAAAAAAACAGAAACTTGGCAGTGAAATGGACCGTTGGGAAAAGCTCAATGAAAAGCTTGATAAATACAGGGAAGAAAAATTATGATACCAGCTCAGCAGTCCCAAATATACATGAAAATTTTTTAAGCCAATTTACACACATACGGATGAAAAAATTTTCATGTTAAAGCGAAGCGGTTCCGACTGTAAGCATAAATTTTGGATATTTTATTGAAACAAAATTTATGCTTTTTACAGGAGAAATATACATGAATTTTGCAACTAATGAGAAAAGATATTATATTCGGATTAAGGCCCGTAATTGAGGCTGTGGAAGCAGGCAGGCAGATTGAGAAAGTGTTTTTCAAAACAGGTCTCAAAGGAGACCTTTCCCGGATACTTGTAAACATTCTTAAAAGCCGGAATATCCCTTTTCAGTTCGTACCGGTTGAAAAACTCAACCGGATAAGCCGTATTAATCACCAGGGTGTGATAGCCCTCATATCCGGCATTGCATACCAGGACCTGACCGATATTATTCCTGCAATATACGAAGATGGTGGAATTCCTCTTGTACTTGTAGCGGATGGTATAACTGATGTAAGGAACTTCGGTGCTGTTGCAAGGACTGCAGAATGCGCAGGAGTTCATACCATTGTGGTTCCTTCAAAAGGAGGTGCAATGATAGGCCCGGATGCACTGAAAACTTCTGCAGGAGCGCTTCACACCATTCCTGTGTGCCGCTCCGAAAACCTGGCAGATACTGTCCGGTTTCTGAGGGATAGCGGACTGAAAATTGTGGCAGCAACGGAAAAGGAGGGAGAACTTTATCATAAGGCAGACCTGGGCGGTCCGGCAGCATTGATCGTCGGATCGGAGGACCGGGGCATCTCCCCTGCCATGCTGGAACATTCCGATATCAGGGTAAGGATACCTGTACTGGGAAGGATAAGCTCACTGAATGTTTCTGCTGCAGCTTCAGTCCTGATATACGAATTTATAAGACAAAGAGGAGAGTAATATACTACCAGCTTTAATTCACAAGCTTCTGAAAATCTTCTCCGGTAGGATTCTGAAATACTCTCAGGCCAAACTCAGGAACAACAGATAGAATATGATCAAATATATCGGCCTGAAGGCTTTCATACACAGGCCAGGACTGCTCTTTGCTGAAAACCATTATTTCTATAGGGATACCGGTGGGTGTAGGTTGCAGATGACGGATCACAAAAGTCATGTCCTGATGTATCTTGGCATGGTTTCTAAGGTAAAGCTCAATATATTTTCTAAAAACCCCGATATTGGTCTGACGCCGTTTATTTACAACAACTGATTCGTCAATATCATGCTCCTCATTATACTTTCTCATTTCCTCTTCCTTACTCATTATATATTCCCTGAGCACCTTGATACGTCCGAATTTTTCAATCATTTCAATAGTACAGAAGGTGACTGATTTCATATCAATGCTTATGGAACGTTTAATCCTCCTGCCACCTGACTCCGACATACCTCTCCAGTTATAGAACGATTCCTTTACCAGGGCATAGGTTGGTATTGTAGTTATGGTCTTGTCCCAGTTCCTTACCTTGACGGTGTTCAGGGTTATCTCAAAAATGTCGCCATCGGCGTTGCGACTGGGCATCTCAATCCAGTCCCCTACCTTCACCATATTATTGGCCGACAGCTGTATGCTGGCAACAAAGCCCAGAATGGTATCCTGAAACACCAGCAGCAATACAGCTGCCATTGCTCCCAGCCCTCCCAGGAAAACAAGCGGGGATCTGCCCAGAAGCACAGAAAATATCAGTATTACCCCAACGAAATAGACCACTATTTTAACAACCTGTAAATACCCCCTGATGTTAACATCTTTGGATATGGGGAATGTATTGTAAATCCTGTGAAAAGCATTGAGAATCGCATCAATAACCAGCACAGCCAGAAGAATCATAACCACTGAGATTACAGCCTGAATAACTTCTACTGTATCGGGGTAATTTGCCAGAGCAGCAGGTATAGTATTGTAGATAACAAGTGCCGGGGCATAATTTGCCAGTCTGTCCAATACTTTGGATTCAAGTAGATAATCACCCCAGACAATATTGCTTTTCCTTATCCACCGGTGTATATAAACAAGCAACAGTTTTCTGGTTATGAAATTTGCAAGCCAGGCCATCAGAATAATGAGGCCGGTAAGAATAGTTGTCTTTAAAAATACAGCGTAATCATACGCTAAACCAAGAGAAATAAACCACTCTTTAATTATCTCACCCAGTCCGGAAGTGTTCATAGTAAATTGCATCTGATTTATGGTGAAATTGAAAATAAAGATAAATGTAGAGTTTTTTTTTATTAAAATATTACACACTGACAAATGAAAAAAATTTGGGCCTTTTTACAGAAACCAGATTCCTGAAATCTGCAGCAAAAACCATTACTATTAAAATTTCCCTCAATATTTTGGGGAATATCCTTTTTTAATTTAGGTTTGGAAACAAATTATTTTTCCTAATTCCCTGCCGGTGGAAAAGCATTCCGATAAAGCTATTCTGAATGGTATTAAGAACAGAAAGGATAATATTCTGGAATACCTTTACAGGGAATATTATCCCCAGGTACTTCGCATCGTCTTAAAGCACGGCGGGCAGGAACAGGATGCCAGGGACCTTTTTCAGGAGGCACTCATAATTATTTTCAATCGTCTGGGCAAAGGAGACCTTGAAATAAAACACTCCTTTCATAACTATTTCATTGTTCTGTGCAGGTTCATCTGGTTCAGACATAATAACTTAAAATCATCTTACGACCCTGACCTGCTTGCTGATGAATTATCCATTACTGTAAAGCCGGATACGGATGTATTACAGGAAGGATCAGGAGATAAAATATATCAGGAGTATATTGATAACCAGAGTGAAAAGATATTCCAGAGACATTACCGGAAGCTTTCAGGCGACTGCAAAAGAGTGTTGAAAATGTTTTTCCGCAAAAAATCTTTCAGGGAGATTTCAGGTAAAATGAATTATACCGGTGAAGACTATGCACGACGGAAAAAATATCTTTGCATGCAGCAACTTATGAAGATGATCAAGGAAGACCCCGAATATATAGAGCTAAAACAGATAAAGAAATAGTTCACTATTTCCTTATTTAAGCACTGTATTATAAATGCTTTAAGGTATTTCCGGATTTCCGGATTTCCGGGTAGTTACGCGCCAGATTATTCCCACCATAAGAAGTACCAGCAGAATAAATGTTGTATAAGGATAATAATGACTGTATGACCAAAAAAGATTTTCAGGATTGCCTATACAAACATATGCACCCCAGAAATACGGGTGCGACCTGAGCATATCGGTATTATCAATGAAGTCAATACGTGCCTTGCGTAATGCTTCATCTTTACGGTAACCTTTCAAAAGGTTTTTATAAAAGCTTATCATTATCTCTGCTCCCGACTTGTCTTCTATCTCCCAATTGGTCATCACAATTGACGGAACCCCGGCATAAAGAAACCCCCTGGCCAGGCTCATTACTCCCTCGCCCCGGTTCAGGTCACCATATCCGCTAAGACATGAGCTTAGTACGGTAAGTGATGCATTAAGGTTCAGGTTATAAATCTCGAAAGTATTAAGAAGACCATCCTCTTTATCTGTTTCCGATTCAGCAAACACAAGTTTTGAAAACATGGGGTTTTCGTCATCTATCAGGGTATGCATGGCCAGGTGAAGAATTTGGTAATCGCCTGCCATTCGTTTAAAATTATACTCAGACGCCTTATGATCGAGTAGTACATCGCCATTCATTATTTCTGCAATCCTGACTGCCTCCTCTCTTGCTGCGGGGAGCGGCAACAGATTATCCCTGTAATTCTGGCGGCTGGTAACAGGTCCCCGCATTGGAAAATCATTGGATTCGTATTGAGGAGCCATGGAAAGGAGGTTTTTTTCTGCCCGGGTCTTTTTGGCAATACTCTCCTGCCAAATTGTAGCAGAAAAACTGTATGATACAAGAAAATCCCTTAACAAATAGGGTAAGTCCTTGTAACTATTGGCCTCGGGCCCACTGTCAGTCATTAAAAGCAATTCAAACGGAACATAGGAAAGCAATCCGTCGGGTACAATTATCAAACGTTTGTTTTTGATCTTTGACATTGCAGGCTCCATAAGCATCTTGAAAAAATACCTTGCAGAATTTGTAAAAACGCGGAAATCCTCACTAACCTTCCTGTCGAGATTGCCGCTTGTAAGAACGTCCAGCAATTCATCAAGCATATTTTCTGCATTTCCACCTGTCTGCACCCTGAAAAGGTCAGCGTCACGATCAGTTATCACAAAAACATAAACAATAGAATCATTATATACATAGGATACCATGGCGTCCTTCTGATCAAGACTTTCCATGGTAGATTCAACCGACGAAACAACAGGGTTATACTTCAACGAATAATAATCTGGATATTCCCGTTCAAGCTGCCCGATAAGCTTGCGCAGATCCATTTCAAGGGAAAATACCCTCTCCTGCCAGAATTCAATCTTTTCCTGATCTGATTCGACAATCCTCATCTCTTCATAAATAAGCTCCCTGTACGATGCAATTCCTCTCTTGAGGTTCTGTTCATTTTCTATCATATCTTCTGGAACCCCACCAAATGATCTGGCCTCCAGATTTCTGATCGAAGCCAGCAAACTGGCAGCCTTGCTTCTTTCAGAGAACTGGAATGCTTCCTCAATATAGAAAGGATCCTCCGTCAATTTATATAGCTCCCAGGCAACGTATATGGCCTGCATAAAAGTTTCATGCTCATTTTTTGATAAAATCAATAGGCTCTCTTCATTAAGAGGACCCATGCGTATCATCTCAATAAACTCCATGGCAACCTTATGTGCTGTCAGGCTGGCCTCAAGATTAGTTCTGTAATCCCTTTTAGCCGCAAGTAAATAATATGCATCAGCTTTGTGCTTGATTATACGAAGCATAGCATCAGAAGAAAAAGTATGATCGTCGGTACCGGGGTTATCAGCAATATTTGTCGAATGGAAAGATGAGCTATTTGCAATAAGGGATTTCTGATAATAATCAAGAGCGATGTCCAGTTTGCCTTTATATTGGTAATAAAAACCAATGTTCATCAGCGCCAAAGCAACATGATAATCATTGTACCCAAAGTTATGAGAAAAAATTTCAAGAGCATTCAAAATCATTTCATACCCTTTTTCAGGATCAACAGCTTCAGAAACAAGGAAAACTCCATAGTTCATAAGGGATGTGGCAAGATTGGGGTGATCATCACCTAAATATTCCCTGAGAGCATTAATTGACATTCTGAAATAATGGTCCGCAATATCCATTTCACCCGTTTCCCTGTAAGTATTGGCAAGATTGCCTGCAGGCATGGCAACCAGTGAAGGGGCTGTTTTCTGCCTGATATTGATCGAACGGTAGAAATATTCCCTTGCCTTATCCAAATCACCTGTTCCTGAATAGGTAATTCCAATATTATTATAAAGTGTCGCAGCCCAATCTTTACGGTCATTGGCAAGAAAAATCCGCAAAGCATTATAGTAATATGAAAGAGCGCCGTTATAATCCATCTTTTCCCTCAGCAAATTTCCCTGATTTTGATAGACTGCTCCAAGCAGGGCATGTTCAGAACCTGAATCTCTTAGAAAAATATACCCTGCCGTGTCATAATAACGCATGGCATCGTCAATATTCTTAAGCCTGCGGTTTACTGCTCCCAGGTTACTGTATGTGTTGGCCATACCGGAGGACAAAGGACCCTGGTTCGGTCTTTTTATTTCAAGGGACCTGCGGAAATGGGCATCTGCCTGTTCAAAATCACCTGCACGGTAGCTCTCAATACCAAGATTATTATATATCCGGGATGAATCAATTGCACTATTTGCATCATGGTTTAATTCAGGTGGAACAAATGCAGAACCCCAGGAATAAAATCCGGTAAAGAACAGAATGATTTTAAGAACAACTCTTATTTTCAATTTCCCAGGTAATTATTGATAACTGGTTCGGATTACCCTGATTATATCCGGTAAAGATAAACAATTCAATGTATTAACCTAAAAAAAACAGAAAGTTAACATCCTCTTTCAGAAACAATAATAAGTGATATATTTCATACAGCGAAATTCCCAAAGGAATATTTCATAATCATTAGTTTATTAAAATTTCTCACATTCTTGTAAACAGAAAACTCCTGCACTATTGAAAAAAAATGATAAAAAATTTAGTTGGTTATAAAATATTATATATTTGCCTGTTATACCTCAATTAAAAGATTATTTACTGAAAACTATTTTTAACCAATTGTCACATTTTTTCATTTTTTGAACCTCTTAAAAGAAACCATGAAAAAATCTTAAAACTTAAAATAACATTAACCTAAAAATTGCAACCATGAAATCACTAAAAACCTTATTCGTTCCGCTAAGCAAAAATGAAATGAATTCAATACGGGGAGGATCCAGCAATAATGGAGCCACAATACCTCTTGACGAAGATATTCTCCTGCCGGATGAAGAAAAAAACACTTAAGCCGAAACATTGCATTTTTGCCCTTAAATAAGAAATCCATAAACTTAATAATTAGAAAAGATGAAAGGTAAAGACGACTTATCAGGTTTTGAGTCCAGCAGCCTGAGCATTTTGGAACTCTGTGTCATTCGTGGAGGAGGACATGGGACACAAGGGGGTGCAGGAATAGACCCTGATGATGACATTCTGATTCCGGATGTTTATTAACACATCAACAGAACGGTGCAGGTAAAATTCGGACCCTGATCTCCACGCACCACTATAATAAACTATCTACCTGCTAATAACAGGTAGATATTATTGCATGAGAATAAAACTGCATATGGCTTTGAAAGGTCATTACAGTGTTATAAAATTAAAATATTCATTATGACAAATTATTAATTATTATATCATTAATAAATTATATTACAGATGAGAAATCAAATCGACTATTCAGGTTTCATTGAGAGATACCTGAATAAAGCAATGGAAAAAGATGAACTGTCATGGTTCAGAAAAGAGATGAAGCTTAACCCTTCTCTTGCCGAAGATGTTAAACTGCAAAAAGAGATAGGTGAAGCCATTCTGAATGAGAAGACCCTTGCATTCCGTGCACAGATCAGCAGCATGTTTGAGAAAGAGGAAACCGGTAAACCCGAAAAAGATCGGACCAGGCTTCGTATTCCTCATTCTGTGCGTGTTGCAGTAGCCTCGCTGGCAGCTTTAATTATGTTCGGAACGGGCATCTATATTTACACACATCAGACCATACCGTCGGATAAGTTGTTTGAGATGTATTACGAGCCTTTTGACGGCCTGATGAATGTTCGTTCAGGAAATTCTCAGGTAGCAGATCTGATGGTATCAGCAATGCAGAAATATGAAAACCGGGAATTTGAATCTGCGCTTCTGCTCTTTGAAACTGTGCATGCTACAGACATGAATAACATAACATCAAGATTCTACTCGGGCATAGCATACATGGAAACAGAACGTTTTAATTTTGCTGAAAAAGCTTTTTCGGGAATCATAGATCATAATGATAACCTTTTTATTGAGCATGCAGAGTGGTATCTTGGCTTGTGTTACCTGAAGACCGGTGAAAAGGATAAGGCGCAGAAATTGCTTAAGTCCATAGCCGATTCGGAAGGATATTACAGCAGGTCAGCCCGACAGCTTGCAAGACGACTGTAAACTCCTGATAACTAATCAATATTTATAAAAGCAACATTGCTTTTACGTGGAAATTGTTGCCCGGTATTACCGGATAACGATTAATCAATAGCTGTTATGATAAGAGAAGAAGAATATAAAAAGCTATTACATAAGAATACTCTCCTGCAGGAAGAACTGGAAAACTTGCAGACCAGGATGCATAATCTGCAATCGATCATGTTGTCCAACATCAGCCATGACATTCGAACACCAATGAATGCCATAGTCGGATTTGCCAACCTGCTTACTGATGAAAGGCTTGACAGGAAAGAGCTTAACGGATTTATTGATCAGATCAATGTAAACAGCAGCGATCTTCTGCAGATAATTGATAACATGATTGATGCGTCACTTCTTCAGTGCGGTGACCTGGAGTTGTTCGAGAAGGAATGTTCCCTGAATGCCCTTGTGGATAATCTTTTTAAATACTATAAAGGAGTTCCCGTAATAAAGCAGAAAAACCTGAGCCTGGTTGTCTCCAAAGGAGAGGATAATGACTGTCTGTTGCTTGCAGATCATAAAAGACTGAAGCAGGTTCTTAATAATTTGATAGGGAATGCTGTAAAATTTACTGATAATGGTTATATCGAGTTTGGATATAACAGGGGCATGAATAACAGGGTGGTCTTTTACGTCAAAGACTCAGGTATAGGACTCAGCAATTATGCTGAAGAGGACCTGTTCAAACCTTTCTGGTCGAGGATCTATAAAGAAAACGGCAATTATAACAAGGGAGCGGGACTCGGGCTGGCGGTTTCAAAAAGCCTCATTGAACTGATGGGTGGTAAAATGTGGCTGAAATCAATCCCCGGCGAAGGGACATGCTTTTATTTCAATCTGCCCCAGAAAAGAGTATCATCTATTAAAAAAAGACTCCATCAGATTGGAACTGTAACCAAACGAAACATCGCAAGCTTATTTTAAATTATTAATTCAGACTGCCCGTCAGTTTCCTGGCGTTTATCCCGTATGAGAGGTTAGCACCCGTCATAAAATCAAAGGAGACAAGGGCAGTTTTTTTATGCTTAATGAACCTCAACTTTTTTCAGAAAGCTCCCGGGTATTGCATCTAAGATCAGAATATACAGTATTGCGGCCAAAACAGCCGGCAAAACTGCTGATGATGGAAGTATGACTACATTTGAAGGCAGCAGGCCGTACAAATAGTTATAATATTCAGCAAAATATTGAAATATGAGGATTACATATGGCTCCATTAATTTGAAGATATCGAAATACACCCCGGAAAAATAAACAGTGGCAAGACTTACCAGTCCCACAGCAACCCACCACATATTAAAATAGAATTTTACTCCCTGATCCATTTCAGTATTAACCAATATCTTATGCATGACTGCGGATGTAATATCATCCGGTGCTTTCTCCATTTTTATCTTTTTAAACAGAGGTCTTAAAAAATCGTCTTCATCTGCTTTTTTCATATTTTACAAATATTTATGAACTCTTCTAACCTGAAATAATCTCAGTTGAATGATTTTTTTATTTGCTGTATCAGATCATACAGCTTCTTTCTTGTACGAAAAAGTCTGACTTTTACATTTGATACTGAAAGATTCATTATTCCGGCTATTTCATCAATGCTTCTGTCGTCATAATAATAGAGCGTTATCATTGTCTGCTCCTCTGCCGGGAGACTGTCTTTAGCCTTTTTCAATGCCGAAACCATTAATTCATCATTATGTTGGTCAGACTCCTCGGCATTATCCCCGGTATTGATTCTGCCAAAAACTTCGCTTTCGACTTTGCCCATCCTCTGATTCCTTCTTAAATGCGATACTGAAGAATTGTATACAATTCTGTAAAGCCAGGTAGAAAATTTGGCATTTCCCCTGAATCCTTTAAGCGACCGGTAAGCTTTTACAAATGCATCCTGGGTTATCTCTTCTGCATCTTCGGGCCGTCTTACAATCCTCAGCGAGATATTATATGCCATCTCTTTGTACCTGTCCACCAAAGGTGCATAAGAGGCAGATTCTCCGTTAAGAACCTTCTCAATATAATACCAGTCGTCTTTTTCCTGCATTTCCAACTGATTTGACGCCGGAAAACAAGCCAGGTTACAAATATTTATAATATCTTTTCAGATCAAATTATCTCAGGCAAGATGAAGAAATATTTGGCTTTCCGGATATAATATTATATCCGAATATTATTCAAAAATAATAAAATGTGTAACCGGAAAGATAATATTGCGTCATAAATGTGAATATTAATTTAAAACATATTTTATTATGATTGATTTAACGCCTGTTTTAATACTTGGGGTAATTTTCGGTTCCATTGTAATGCTGGTTTACCTCAATATCAGAAAAAAAGAGAGGATGACTCTCATAGAAAAAGGAGCTGATGCATCTATTTTCGCAACTAAACCTGAATCCTCACCTACCCTTAAATGGGGAATATTTCTGACCGGACTGGCTGTAGGACTGCTGATAGGAAATCTTCTGGAGGCTTTTACGACTTTACGTCCTGAAGTAGCATATTTTTCGATGATTTTCCTTTTCGGCGGAATGGGACTGGTGATCTATTATACTATAGAGAAAAAAAAGGAGCGTCAGAACTGAACTGATTGAAACCTAAATCAGGTGCCCCGCTGATATCTTTTTCACGGGGCATTTTTTTTTAGAGTAACCAGTTATTGTATCTATTGATTACTAAACTCGACTTATAAATAATTAAATACGAGAAAATAAATCTCCAAATTTATCTTTAAACCCCTAAATTTGCCTTGTAAAATCCCTAAATTTGCCTTACCCCAATTAGAGTCGACTTATTATTACATTTTAACATGAGAATATTTGTAAACCCGTTTGTACTGCTCTCTCTGTGCATTTTGCTGTTAGCGTCTTCATGTGCAATAAATCCGGTGACCGGCCGGCGGCAACTGGTGTTAATGTCAGAAAAGCAGGAGATAAGTATGGGCAGAGAGTATGATCCCCAGCTTATTGCCGCATTCGGCAAATATGATAATGAACCCTTGCTAAGACTGATACAGGAGAAGGGCGCTGAGATGGGGCTGAAATCGCACCGTCCCGGTCTTGAGTACCATTTCAGAATACTGGATTCGCCTGTAATTAATGCTTTTGCCGTGCCGGGAGGTTACATTT
>SLKJ01000106.1 GCA_007134675.1 Bacteroidales bacterium | reverse complement strand
GCGCCAATCCTTGATTGACACTAATAAAAACTATCCAGACAATAAGTAAAGAAAAGGTCCAGTGTACGGAAACCTTTATGCCGAAAGGTTTTCCAAGTTTAAGAGAAAATCTGCTTTTCATGCGTACAAATCAGGTTAATCAAATTAATATTCAATGAATTATATTTTGCACCTAATGCATATTCAGTGTTACAAACGCATGGAACCCCCATTTTTTGTTGACCTTCGGTCGATTCTACATGCAATTATGTGTTCATCTAGCAATCATTGTCGGATGTAGAATTCATGTTATTTTGTCTGCCGAAGGCTGATGGGGTTTTCATAAATTAAATAAATCTCCGGCTTTTAAATATTCTTCCTGCTTTCCTGAATGATTCATCAAAGGATCTGATACTGGTGAATACATTTTTTTCGACCTCAGACAATTTTGTTTTATTTCTCTTCCTTATAAGGGCAACATCTTCATCCCTTTTCCTGTCAATCTCAGCAACATCTTTATCTCTCTTTTTCTCAATCCTCTCTATATCTTCATCCCTTTTCCTGTCAATCTCGGCGACATCCTCATCTCTCTTTTTCTCAATCTTACCAATATCTTCATCACTTTGCCTGTCAATTTCTACCATCTCGTCGTATTGAGAACGAACTTTTTCCTGCACCTCCTCTAATTGTTCAATGGCAGCTTTCATTTTTTCTTTTATCTCTTCGCCCGTGCCTGGAAGTATTTTGCCTTTTAACCCCTTGATTTTGTCATTTATTTCATCAATTTTCCTTTGCATTTTTTCTAATAATTCTTTTTTTTTCATTTTACCTGGTGTTTTTTCTTTGTTAAGAAATTATTTAATGAATTTTCTCAAAGTGGATTTGTACCATTTTATTGCTCCTGATAAACTAGAACGGGAAGTTTTGCCGTTTTTAATACTTTTTTTGTTTGCTCTGGTTTAAATATCTTTTCTATAAAATTTACATTTTCTTTCAGTAATACTATCAGGTTTGCTCCATTGTCGGTTGCGTAATTATTTATATTTTCACCAGGCCCTTTTTTGCCCTTGTCAACTATTGTTTTCACCTGGATCTTATCATATTCCAATTCTTTTCTAACTATTTCAATAAATCCTTTTTCCTTGGTTTTTTCTTCAAAATCAATGGAATCAGAAATATGTAATGCCGTGATCTCTGGTGAAAATCTGCCGGTCAGGTTTACCAGGTTCTTCAGGGTATTAACGTCTGTTTCATTATAATCCGTTGCATATACAATCTTATGATAAGGATCATAACCAGATCTGTATGGTATCATCCAACCCGGACAATTAATTTTCTGAATAATGTCAGAGTTAGAAGCATCAAAAGTCCATGCCCCGGTTTTATCTCTTCCTTCAAGCACAACCATTTCAGCCTTTTTGGAAGATATATATTGGTTTATTACATTAACGACAAATCCGGTTTCAACATTAAAATTAAAAAGAACATCGTTGGATAATTCTTTGCGGACTTTCCGGATTTTTTCCTGTATAAGTCTGATTGCATTCTTTCTGTCAGTTTCAATTTCTGTTCCTATTGGATTGGCTCCGGGACGTATCGCTCCTGAGCTCATTGCAGATATTGTCGGATCCTGGATATATAGAAAATGAGGTGAATAATTCAGCTCCTTCGCCATTTGATATGTATATTTAATGAACTCTTTAGAGTTGGCCGGATCACTAATAATTGCAAGTATATTTTTCATAATAAGCTTTTGTTAATGATTATTTTTTAATTCTACTGTCAAAAAGATGCAAATGCTATTCCATTTTTGTAGCAAGCATTTACCTGACGGCAATAAGTGCCAATTATTGAGTAAATTATGGGGGTTGATAAATAGAAGTTTACTGATAGGTGCTTTTCATCGATGGATCATGGGAATATAAAATGTAGAATAATGCCTCAGTCCGCATTTTAGTTTTATGGTCGTCCGGTTTAATTATAAATATCAGCATGTTCTTTTATGTTGCTATCAATAAATAGTATCTTAGCAGACCAGCAGGGTTAAATCTAAAAATACCAGATTATGGAAACATCCTCCACACCACATTTATTCCCTGTCAATTTGTTTTCTCCCGATTCAGAGATACAATCTGAAACCAAAACAGCTTATAACTGCTTTAATATTATTGGGCTGTTTATAATTTTAATAGATGTTAAAGGGAGAATCACTTTTTCAAATATCAGGGCCAAAGAGGTACTTGGATTCGATGATGATAAAATAAAGGGAAAGGATTTTATCAGAAATCTCGTAGTAAAGAAAGAGCAGAAAAGAATTAATTCAGCTTTAAGTGAATTCATAACAAATACAGCTTCCAATAGTATTAGTATTCTTTACCGTTTAAGAGCCTCCAGGAGCAGAGAACGAGTTATAGATGCACAAACTACCAAACTATTTGATTCTTCTGGTGTTTTACTTGGAATTCTTGTTTCAGGCAGGGATATAACTGATTACAAGGTCCGTCAGAAAAAATTACAGCATGACATTAATCTATACAGGGATGTTTTAAATAAATTGCCTGCAATAGATGTTTTTGTTTTTGATCAGGACATGCGCTTTTTAATGGCTGAAGGCACAGAGATGGGGAATTTCGGTTTGTCACAATCAGACCTTGAAGGGAAGAAGCTGAAGGATATTTCCAGAAAAAAAATAAAAAATAAATTGACTCCGGTTTTTAAATCGGTTTTAAAAGGTGAAGAAGTCAACTCAGAATACAAGCTTAAAAGTCGATATTACTTTATAAAAGCAGCACCCATAATTGGAGATGATGGCATAGTACACTCAGGTCTTGTTGTTGTCAGGAATATAACGAAGGAAAAATTGTCGGAGAGGATTTTAAAAAAATCAAGATCCGAAGCTTTGAAATCGGGGGAGGCAAAAAACCAGTTTATCGCGCGGGTAAGTCATGAAATAAGAACCCCTCTTAATGCTATTATGGGGTTTACAGAGCAGCTTCTGCAGACAAAATTATCTGCCAGGCAATCCGAATTTGTTAAAATTATTGATAATTCCTCTGAACTGTTGCTCTCACTGGTTAATGACATCCTTGTAATGTCTAAGATTGAGGCAAAACAGTTGATATTTGATAAAAGTCCCTTCACGGTCAGAAATGCAATAGATTATGTTTATGATGCACTTGTCATGAAAGCCGAACAAAAGAATCTTGATTTTGATTTTGAAGTTGATGAAGATACGGACAAAGTATTAATAGGCGACTGTTTCCGGCTGCAGCAGATTCTGATTAATCTGCTTACCAATTCAATCAAATTTACAAACAGGGGCAGTGTAAAACTGAATTGCCGGATGCATGATGAAGATAATGATAATATCAGCCTTAAGTTTGATGTCATTGACACCGGTATCGGAATTTCGGATAAACAACTTAAGAATATCTTCAAACAATATACCCATATTAATTACAGCACTGGTAAACGAAATGAAGGGATCGGCCTTGGACTTGCAATCTGTAAGAATCTTATAGAACTTCAGGGAGGCAGCCTCTCTGTTAAAAGTCAGCGCGGAGAAGGAACTACATTCAGTTTTATTATTCCCTTTAGAAAGGGAACAGAATCAGATATTCTGACTCATGATCTCATTAATATTGATCCATCCAAACTAAAAAACAGGAAAATACTTCTGGTTGATGATGACAGCGTAAACCTTTTGCTTGGGAAAACGATCCTCAAAAAATTCAATTGTTCTTTCGATATTGCGAATAACGGAACCGAAGCCATCAAAAAACTGGATAAAAAAAAATATGATCTTGTGCTTTTGGACATTTATATGCCGGACATCAGTGGCATTGAGGTATCTAAATATCTGCGAAATGATAAAAAAGATAATAAAACCAGGATTATTGCGCTGACTGCTCAGGCATTGAAAGATGATATTTTGAAATATGAAGAGGCCGGGATTAATGATTTTCTTATCAAACCATTCAGGGAAAGTTACCTGTATAGTAAAATCTGCGAGATTCTGCAGGTAGGAGCTGAACCTTTTCGTGAATCAAAATCCGAGGTTATCCTGAAAAGCGAGTTAAACCATAGCAGGTATGACCTTTTTGACCTGAAAAAAATGGCTGATGATGACGAAGAGTTTGTCAATCAAACTCTTAAAGTTTTTATTGAAAATTCAGAAGAAGCAGTCAAATATTTCAACCAGATGCTTAAAGAAAAAAACTGGAAGCAGATTGGAGAGATGGCGCATAAAATACTGCCCTCATACCGTCATCTTTCTATGAATACCGTCGTTCCCAGACTGGTTGAGATAAAAAACAAAACACTGGTTGAGAAAGAATACCGGGTAGTTCCCGGGCTGGTCAGGGAAGCTATTGCTGAGATCGAAGATATCACAAAGGACCTTAAAAGTGAGATATCTGAATGATACTGTCACATTGTGAATGATTCATAAACTTGTATCTCACCTCACTTTTTCCTTTTGTGGATGTGCGTTGCGTGCCCGTAATATACCTCTGCGGCTTCCATGATTGTTTCCGAGAGGGTGGGGTGGGGGTGCACAGTCAGCTCCAGATCACGTGCCACTGCTCCCATCTCTATGGCCAGGGTGGCCTCCGGAACAAGGCTGCCGGCATCCTTGCCTGCCATTGCTGCCCCCAGCAGCCGGTCGGTTTTGGGATCTATTATCAGCTTTGTGAGCCCGTTTTTTACCCCGAGGGTAACTGCCCTGCCTGATGCTGCCCACGGGAACCTGGCCACTTCATACTCAATTCCCTGCTCTTTTGCCTCCGTCTCTGTAAGGCCGGTCCACGCAATCTCAGGATCGGTAAATACCACAGCTGGTATAGCTTTTGGCTCATAGGCGGTTTTCTTTCCGGCTATATGCTCTGCAGCAACCCGCCCCTCATGTGAAGCTTTATGGGCGAGCATGGGTTGCCCTGTAACATCACCAATGGCATAAATACCTTCAACGCTGGTACGCCGCACCATATCAACTTTTATAAATCCTTTCTCATCCGTATCAACATCCGCTTCCCCGAGTCCGATCCCCGAAGTATTGGGTTTTCCGCCAATGGCTACCAGCACCTTGTCAAATGTGTCACTATTCTTTTTGCCGTCCTGTGTTTCAAATTGCACATTTAACTTTTTCCCTTTCGGGGAAACAGAGGTAACTTTTGTATTGAACATTGTTTTATCCATAAGGTCTTTACGTTCTTTTTTGAACACATCCCTGAGATCCTGGTCCACTCCGGGCAGGATGTCAGGCATAAATTCGGCTATTGTGATATCCGAACCAAGTGCCTTATAGATTACACTCATTTCCAGTCCGATATACCCCGCACCCACAACCAGCAGCTTTTTGGGCAGGTCCCTGAGCCTGAGAGCGGCTTCGGCATCCATTATAAGGTTGTCATCGAAAGGGGCATCCGGAAGTCCATTGGGAGTCGCACCGGTTGCAATTATAAGGTTTTCAAACTCTATCTCCTGTTTTTTGCTTTCCGTTTTTTTATCTTCGTTACCGGCAGGAGAGAACATCAGTCTGTTTTTGGCGGTAAGTGTAGCTGTTCCCTGCATGTATTTGACTTTCCTGCTCCTCGCCAGTTGTCCGAGTCCCCCTGTAAGCTGCTTAACAACAGACTCTTTCCATGTTCTAACCTTTTCAATATCAACTTTCACACCCGAAAAATCCAATCCCCACTCGCTTGCATGAACCGTCTCATCTTTTATACGTGCCAGGTGAAGCAAAGCTTTTGTGGGAATGCATCCATGGAAAAGGCATACGCCGCCGGGGTCGGGTTTGGGATCAATAAGCGTTACATCAAGTCCGAGATTAGACGCCTGGAATGCTGCTGCATAACCTCCCGGACCGGCTCCGAGCACTATAAGTTGTTTTTTTTCCATTGTAATTATTTGTTATCAGTATGATCTAATGTATGTTCATACGGCCTTTGCCGGCGGGTTTATCTGAACATAGTGAGCAGAGGATTTTCCATAGCCTCACAAAGCCACCTCAGGAACCTTGCACCGTCAGCGCCGTCAATGATCCGGTGGTCATAGGAGAGTGAAAGCGGAAGCATCATCCTGGGTTTGAATTCTCCATCAACATATACCGGTTCAATCTGCGACCTTGAAACTCCCAGAATAGCCACGTTGGGACGGTACACAATGGGAGTGAAGTTTGTTCCGCCTATGCCTCCAAGATTGGAAATGGCAAAGTTGCCTCCCTGAAGGTCATCGGGCATGATCTTCTTACTGCGGGCTTTCTCAGCCAGATCATTGAGCTCGACAGATAATTCCGTGATCGATTTTTTATCTGCATTACGGATAACCGGCACCAGCAGTCCCCGATCCGTATCCACCGCCACACCGATGTTTATATATTCCTTGTACACTATCTCCTCGTTTTTCATGTCAAGGCTTGCATTGAACCTGGGAAATGTCTTGAGAGCTTCGGCTGTAAGCTTTAGAAGGATGGCGGTTACGGTCAGTTTGGCCCCCTCTTTTTCGACCTGCTTTGAGTATTTCTTCCTGAAATTCTCAAGTTCAGTCACATCTGCCTTGTCAAACTGGAATACGTGGGGGATACTCTGCCAGGATTCTGCCATGGTTTTTGCAGTTATTTTTCTGATGCTGTCCATTTTTTCCCTTCTTATTCCACCGTACCTGGAAAAATCAGGCAGCTCATAATCGTCCGGGGCAACTCCTGCCCGGCGGCTTACAATCTGCTTTTTGGCATATGACTTTACATCGTCAATGGTTATCCTGTTATACTGTCCACTGCCGGTTACAACTCGTATATCCACACCTATCTCTCTTGCCAAACGCCTGACAGATGGTGAAGCAGGTACCCCCGCACCATCCTTGACCGGTTCCTGATCGCCTTCTTTCCCGGAAACGGAAGTCGCGGACTCATAATCATCCCTGAATTGCACCGGAGCAGGTTTTTCATCCTCCGCCTCCTTTTTCTCTTCATCATTTTCTTTCACCTCAGGTTTCTCATTCTCCTTCTCATTTTCTTTCACCTCGGGTTTCTCTTTATCCTTCTCATTTTCTTTCACCTCAGGTTTCTCATTCTCCTTCTCATTTTCTTTCACCTCGGGTTTCTCTTTATCCTTTTCCTTTCCCTTTTCCTTATCATCATCTTTATCCGTTCCGGATGCCGAGGTGTCTATGGTGAACATAACTTGTCCCACGCTGACCTCTTCGCCCGGGCTTACTTTGATTTCCTTTACCACACCTGATACATCTGAAGGGAGTTCGAAAGTTGCCTTGTCACTCTCCATCTCAGCCAGGGTGTCATCTTTTTCAACATTATCGCCCGCCGATACAAGTATTTCCAGAACTATGGCCGTGGTAACATTATCGGCAATTTCCGGCAGTTTTATCTCTTTGATCATTTCTGAATATGGTTTTAAATATCTAATGGATTGGCTTTGTTGCTGTCGATCTTAAAGTCCTTTTTGGCTTTGAGGACACTCTTTTTGTCTGCTTTGCCTTCCCGGTAGAGGCTGTG
>SLKJ01000185.1 GCA_007134675.1 Bacteroidales bacterium | reverse complement strand
TTATGGATAAAACAATGTTCAACACAAAGGTTACGTCTGTTTCCCCGAAAGGTAAAAAACTAATTGTTCAGTTTGAGACACAGGATGGAAAAAAGAAGAGTGACACATTTGACAAAGTGCTAGTAGCCATTGGCGGAAAACCCAATACGACGGGGATCGGACTTGAAAAGGCGGGTGTTGAGACGGATGAGAAGGGATTTATAAAAGTTGATCTGGTACGGCGCACCAGTGTTGAAGGTATTTATGCCATTGGTGATGTTACAGGGCAACCCATGCTCGCCCATAAAGCTTCGCATGAGGGGCGTGTGGCTGCGGAGCATATAGCCGGGAAAAAAACCGCATATGAACCAAAAGCGATACCAGCTGTGGTCTTTACCGATCCTGAGATTGCATGGACCGGTATTACCGAGATGGAGGCAAAAGAACAGGGAATTGAGTATGAAGTGGCCAGGTTCCCGTGGGCAGCATCTGGCAGGGCAGTGACTCTCGGGGTAAAAAACGGGCTCACAAAGCTTATAATTGATCCGAAAACCGGCAGGCTGCTGGGAGCAGCAATGGCAGGCAAGGATGCCGGCAGCCTTGTATCAGAGGCCACCCTGGCCATAGAGATGGGAGCAGTGGCACGTGACCTGGAGCTGACGATACACCCCCACCCCACCCTCTCGGAAACAATCATGGAAGCTGCAGAATTATACTACGGGCACGCAACACATATTCACAAAAGGAAAAAGTGAGGTACCGGTTAATGCAACAGGTAACCTGAACTCCGGAACAAATCATTTATGTATATTGAATTACGCAACTGTTGATTTAATCTACAGTTGCAGCGCTATTGTCATACTTCTGAAATTATTCAATTTATCTCATTAAAGATTTGATTAGGTGTTGTTTGCGGCTGTAATAGAAAAAAACACGGCCTTACCGTTTGTTATGGTACGAATCTGGCAGTATTATGATTATCACAAATTAATTTATAAAATTTAATATCATGAAAAAAATAGTAAAAGTAATTGAGGTAATAGCTATATCAGATAAAGGATTTGAGGATGCTGTAATAAATGCTGTGGAGGAGGCATCAAAATCAGTTAAAAACATCAAATCTGTATACATTAAGGATATGAATGCCAAGGTGGAAAACAATAAAATTGTATCCTGGGGCATAGATGCCAAAATATCCTTTGAACTGGACAGGTAATATAAGACTCAATCCGGGGAGGTTAACCGGTTTTATAATTATTACTGATTCATGATTATTTTGGTTTTTGGCCTGCCCGGAACCGGCAAATCGAGTTTTTCAAAACGCCTTAAGGGTGAAACGAGGGCACATTACCTCAGTACAGACATTGTCAGGGACAAATTGAACAAAAAAGGAAATTATGATGAGATATCCAAACAATTTGTTTATGACCGTCTTGCTGAGGTTGCAAAAACAGAATTAAGCAAAGGCCGTGATGTGATAGTCGATGGCACATTTCATAAATATGAGCGAAGACAAATGTTTATCAAAATTGCCAAAGCAACCGGGCATGAATTGTTTTTGATAGAGATCAAAGCATCCGGTCAAACTGTAAAAAAACGTCTTGAGAAGAAAAGGAAATACAGTGATGCTGATTATGAGATATATAAAAAAATTAAAAAGGAATTTGACCATGAGCCGCGAAATCATCTTGTATTATGGTCAGATCAGGAAAACCCCGGCGAAATGATCAGTAAAGCAATGGTTTACATTACCCAAACCGCCCATTGATGCTGGCTGTCAAAGAACAACATGAATCCTGAACAAATATATACCCTGATAAATAACGGCAGTCTCCCCGGATCTTCCCGTAATCCCTCATTAAAGGAAACCCATATATCATGGATCATCCTTACCGGTGAGTTTGCATATAAAATAAAACGCCCGGTTAAATACTCCTTTCTGGATTTCTCCACACTTGAGAAAAGAAAATACTATTGTTATGAAGAATTGAGATTAAACAAGCGGCTCGCTCCGGAGATGTACCTGAAAGTTTTGCCGGTAAAGGCCGGAATGCTGGGAATCAGAGGCACTGTCAATAATGATGAGACAATGGATTTTGCAGTGCAGATGAAACGGATGGACAACAGGCTGGAGATGGATCGTCTGTTAAAAGAAGACAAGGTGAAAAGTGATCAAATAATTAACCTGGCTGAAAAGCTTGCAGATTTTCACAAAAGTACAGATATAATCTATGAATATTTTGATACTGAGAATTTGCAGAAAATGTATGGGGATATTCAATCCCTTATACCTTTTCTAAAGGAAAAAGCCTCCGGGCACTGGGACATGAAAATTGCCAAATGTGTTGACATCTCAGAACGTTTTTTGAAAAGTAACCGGGAATTCATTGATGAAAGGATCAGGAAGGGATTTCGAAGAGATTGTCATGGTGATCTCAATTCAAGCAATATATTTCTTTATGAAAACCATCCGGTAATTTTTGATTGCATTGAATTCAACGAAGAATTTCGCCAGATTGATATTTTAAATGAAATTGCTTTCTTATGCGTTGACATCGAATTTTTTGGTAAAAAAGAGATAAGCGAAAGGCTGTGGAAGGAATACAAGGGTTATTACGGTCTGAAGGATACCCCGCAAAGCAGGAAATTATTCATGTATTATAAAAGCTACAGGGCAAATGTCAGGGCCAAGGTAACTCTTATAAGTGCCAAAAAGATGAAAACCGGCAATAGTTCGGAAAAAATAAATGATGCTCTTAAATATCTCAGTCTGATGGAAGGCTATGCGGGATATGTTTCGCGTCAGTTAAAATAATAGTGTCATGCAGATATCTCATTTTTCAGGTCGTCTGTCAAATTTTCGATTTCAGCAATAGTTTCCCTGACGAGCTTAGAAACTACCCGGTAATCACAATCGATCAAAGTTCTGGTTTTTATCTCAACCAGTTTGGGAATAACCGTGTTCATATGAAGGTGACGGTAAGAGGGGAGTATTTTATGTGCCATCTCCCCGATTTGCTTCCAGTTTTTTTCTTTGAGCATCTGGTTGAAATACCTGACGGCTTCTTCCGAGTTTTCAATAAAAACTTTCAGGGTCTGACTGACAAATTCTTCGTCGTTATCTGCCATTTTTCTCAGGTCAAACAGATCATATCGCCCGCGATTTATCTCGCTTTTCAAAATGATCTCGGTTTTTGATAAAGGAAAGGGTTCTGCTCCAACCTGCAGGACCTCGCAGATTTTATTATAGAGGTAACTTTCTTTGAATGGTTTGATTAGAAAATCATTAATCCCGGCCTCTTCATATTTTAAAATATCGTCTTTCAATACTTGAGCAGTCAGCGCAATAATTCTGGTTCCATGGTCTTTTTTATTATTTCGCAGATATTTGGATACCTCAATGCCACTGATGTCCGGCATATAAATGTCCAGTAGTACGAGGTCATATTTTTTTTCATCCAGTTTTTTAACAGCTTCGGTTCCATTGGTAGCAACATCTAATGAACAATTGAACTTTTCGAGGATCGTCTTCCCCAGAAAAAGGTTTACGCTGTCATCGTCAACCAGGAGTATTTTCCTGCCTTTTAATTTGGAAGGATCAATATCAGCGGAATCATAAGGTAGAATATCTGATTCTTTCCCTTTTCTGTAGGGAATAATAAAACTGAATTTTGTACCAACTCCCTGCTGACTGGAAACAGAAAGGGTGCCACCCTGAAGTTCTATAAGATTCTTGCAAATAGCCAGTCCAAGCCCGATCCCTTCATTTCTTTTACCGGTGCCGAAATTAATTTGGGTATATTGGCTGAAGATCTTCTTGAGTTGCTTATCCGATATTCCGATACCGGTATCAATAACCTCAAATTTCAGGCCGATTTTCTCATGTGTTTCATCATGCACCCGACACTTCAGTTTTACACTGCCCCTGTTTGTAAATTTGATTGAATTGGTAAGCAGATTTATTAAAACCTGCTGCAGCCGGAAGCAATCGCCAATTAACACTTTGTCCGCATGGTCATCAATCTCAAAATCAAAATCAATATCCTTTTTCTCGGCTTTCATGACAAGGGCATCATAAACATAATCTGTTGCATGTCTGATCCTGAAAGGACTTTTATCAAATCTCAACTGACTTGCCTCAATCTTTGACATTACAAGGATGTCATTAACCAGTGAGAGCAACAGGTCAGCGGAGTTATCAATAATTTTAACATATTCGGATTGTCTGGCGGATAATTTTGTCTGCAGAAGCTGCTCTGTAAAACCCATAATAGCATTGAGCGGGGTCCTTATCTCGTGACTTACCCGCGCAATAAACTGGGTTTTTGTTTTCCCCGATCTCAAAGCATCGGATCTTGATTTTTTTAAAATCCTCTCAGAAAGCTTTTCTTCCGTAATATTCCTGACAACAGCCAGACCTGAATGGATTCTTTCATCACTTCCAATTAAGGGTGAAGCTTTTATCAAATAATGGCGATTTTTCAGTTTGTATTCTGCGTTTACTTTTTCACCCTTTAAAACTGATTGAAAAAATGGTGTCCATTTATCTTTTAATTTTTTACTGGAAATATCATTCAGCCTCTTTCCTTCAAGGTCTGGTTGTGATAACCCGAAATTCTCCATCTCTGTGCCTTCAGCCAGCAGAAAGCGCATTTCCTGATCAAAAACAAAAACATCTATTGCGGGTAATTTATTCAAGATAGCCCGGTAAAGATTAACGTCCTGTTGTAAATTTTCCTGACGGACCTTGTAATCAGTTATATCTCTGCCTGAGACAAGAATTCCCAGTAAATTGTCACATGGATCAAATACTTTGGTCGTTTGTGCATCTATAATTCGTTCCACGCTCTTAGATGCTCTTAACCGGTAAAGGATATTAACGCTTTCTGAATCGTTGTTATTTAAGAATTCATTTAAGGACGATTTAATCCTCTTCTGTTCATTCTTTGTTACAAGGTTTCTGATAAAATCCTTTCCTTTAATTTTATCATCATAGACTCCAAGTACCTCTTTTGCCCTGTTATTCAAAAAGGTGATTTTCCCCTTAACATCAACCATAATTATGAACAGGCCAATAATATTAAAACATTGATGAGCTATTTGGGTCTCAGGTTCTATTTCTGAGCCGGGAGAAAACATATTCCCGAGGAATACCTGGTTATAGGCTGTTTCCATAAGCTGTAATATAGTGGACTAATCTTACCGGTTTGCTAAATTACCATTTATTGATCGCATCATAAAACAAACATGCTAAAATTTTCATTAAAACAGAGCGATTATAGAACCGGTGTGTGGATTGAGGCATTATTCTACATTTTCACTTACCCATGATTCATTGCTGATAACTATCTGTTAGATAAACCCTGTTTATCAATCACCATACCATTTTCATTACCTGTTATTTAGTGCCGTCCAGTAAATGTTTGCTGTAAAATTGGAACAGCATTTGCATTCTTTCAATAGCAGCATTAAGAATTATCCAATAAGATAAGTTTATTATGAAAAAGTTGCTCGCAATAATAAGTAACCCACTTAATTCTGAAAATTTAATAAGGTATTCTCTCCATATGGCAAGTGATTTCAGGCTGCACCTGCAACTAATTTACATTCAGAATCCGGCACTTTTTACTTTCAGATCGGATTCGGCGGTTTCAACATCACACCCCGTGCATGATGAGATCGATATTACCCGGCTTGAGACCGACCGGAAAAATGTCCTTGAAGCAATTGAAGCCAGACTTAATGAGCTTCGAAAAGAAAACTCCCTGGAAGTTCCATCAGAAATCAGCAGTGAAACAGGAGCAATAGATGTTACGGTAAACCAGTATATTTCAGAAAATAAAGCTGAAATGTTAATTTTGGAAAACCGTAACGATCAAGGTTTCTGGTTCCTGGATCCCACGAACCTGAAGGTTGTTTTAAATACATCCTGCCCCTCCTGGATAATACAACCAGAAGCACAATACAACCCTTGTAAAAAAATCATTTATGCAACCGATTACAAAGAAGCCGATATTCATACTATCAGTAACCTTATAAACTTAACCGGCAGGTTTTCGCCCGTGATCACAGCACTTCATGTTACAGATTCGGGTAAATTTGAAGAAAAGGCATTGAAGTCAGGCTTCAGGGAGAAGTTAGTAAAGGAAACCGGTTATGCAAAAATATCAGTTGAATCAATTATTGATAAACAAGACAATACCCTGGGGGAGATTATAAATGACTTTGCAGTTGATAATAATGCAGATCTGATTGTTTTGTTTAAAACAAACAAGGGCTTTATTGAGAGAATTATTAAATCAAGTTCGACAAAAAATATATTAAAAAAAGTCAAATTGCCGGTACTGGTATACCACGAATAAGGCTTTTAAAACAACAGGATTGAATAAAAGACTTTTAAAAAATGAAGAATTTACTTGCAATTATTAATGACCCGGCCAACTCTAAAGATTTTATTGAATATACGTATCAGATGGCGGAGGATTTGAATTATACACCCCATTTTCTATATACCCAGGATCCGGCAGTATACGCAATGAGCTCAGGAGCAATACGTCCCGGAGCCAATCCAATAGGAACAGAAATTGAAGTTGACAGAAAGAATGCGATCAGACTGATACAGGAAAAAATCAGGACAGTCCGCAAAGAATTATCCAATGATGTTTCTTTTAATTTTAATGTTGAAACTGGTGCTGCTGATCTGGTAATAAACCGGTATATATCTGACAAAAAAGCTGAAATGGCTGTACTGGAAGGAAGGGATAAAAATGGTGCATGGACTTCAGATACTGCTAATTCCGGCATTATTCAAAAAATCAATTGCCCGGGCTGGATGATACCATACAGGATGAGTTATGATCCTTATCAGAAGATCATCTATGCAACAGATTATAATGAAACAGATATTAATAACTTAAAGAATCTGATAAACCTGACCGGCAGATTTTCACCCGAGATCACGGCTTTACATATTTCTGATTCTGATGACTTTGAACAGAAAACCAAAGAAAAAGGATTCATGGAAATAGTTAAAAAAGAACTGGGTTATGAAAAGATCCTTGTGAAAACATTAGTTGACAAGGGCAAAAAGGGACCCGGAGAAAATATCAATAAATACGCAATCGACAATGGAGCAAACCTGATCGTATTGCTAAAAGAAAATGTAAATTTTATTAAAAAGATATTTAAACCCGGGCAAACAAAAAAAATATTGAAGACAGCAAAACTGCCCGTGCTTGTTTATCAGGAGTAGCAATTAATTAAATATTATTTTATGAGTTATGAAAAGCAGATTTTCACTTAAGCTTGGAAAACCATTCGGGATAAAGGTTTCCGTTCACTGGACATTTTCTT
The DNA here is from genome assembly GCA_007134675.1 of Bacteroidales bacterium. Taxonomy (GTDB): domain Bacteria; phylum Bacteroidota; class Bacteroidia; order Bacteroidales; family PUMT01; genus PXAP01. Next base: position 183 of record SLKJ01000185.1, on the reverse strand, counting down.
TACTCATCGTTTGGATAATATTTATTACTGTCAGACAGGGACTGGCACCAATGCAAATCCTGATGCATATACTCTTTGTACTTGCTATATTTGCCTGCGTGCTTCTGCATGAATTCGGCCATTCACTTACAGCTGTAAAACTGGGGGGGAAGGTTCAAAGCATAACCCTTTTGCCAATTGGAG
>SLKJ01000003.1 GCA_007134675.1 Bacteroidales bacterium | reverse complement strand
GCAAGGAGGCTCTCAGCTTTTATTTTGCCGAAACCAGTCCCGGATCCATATACGGGGCTGCCGGCTCCATAATAATCATAATGCTTTGGGTTACATATTCCAGCCTTATTCTGCTTTTTGGGGCAGAATTTACCTGGGTGTACTCGAAACGCTACAGCCATGGCATAAGGCCCAGAAGCTATGCAAAGTTTGTTGAGACAATAAAAGTCGCGAATAAGGGCTAATTCTATCTCCCCATTACCGATCCGAAGAACAGGGAGTTTGCAAACAGCCCATGATCATAGCGGTCGCCAAAGCTCCATCATGGGAGTATCATTTTTAATTTTAGCGCTGGCCTGAAACCGGCTCATCGTTTCCCCGCCTACGAGGGTAATGCTTTGAATCGCCCCACTCTCCATAACCGATCTCATCGCCCGCCATATGAATCCTTGCTTCAAGGCAGCTGGTACAGTCTTCAGCCTCTTCGTCGGTACAGGGCTTGTTTTCGTAGAGCTTGTAGCTGTCCCTGTATTTGCCCGGGGTTATATTGGGCATTATCACATTTGCCCCTGCCATTAATGCTTTCTCCCTGCCAAGCGGGTCAATGGCCTGCATTGCGGTGGCTGCTGCGATGTTGATATCCTTCATTATAATGCGCAGCAGGGCAATAACTTTCATTGCAAGGTGAAACCTTTCCTCCGGCGGGATTAGCTGATCACGGTATTGGTACAGGGGAGTATCCCTGTGTTCAATATAGGGGCCAAGCCCAACCATATCAATATCAAAGTCCCTCATGAAGATGATGTCAGCTGCTATATCTTCGATGGTCTGGAAGGGCAATCCCACCATGATCCCCGTGCCTGTCTGGTATCCTAAATCCTTTAGTGACCGCAGGCATTCGAGACGCCTGTCGAAATCGTGCCTGCCGTCGTCAGGGTGAATTTTACGGTAAAGCTTCCTGCTGGAGGTCTCTATCCTGAGAAGGTAACGGTGTGCACCGGCACTGAACCAGCGCCTGTAGACATCATCCGTTTGTTCTCCGAGTGAAATGGTTATCCCGAGTTCGTTATTGCTTGTCTTCTTTATTCCCATGAGCAGTTTCTCAATCCGGTCGGTGAATCCGGGACTTTCAATTTCGCCCGACTGCAGCACTACCGAGGCATACCTGTTATCATATGCAAATTTCACTGCATCAAGTATTTCCCGGTCCCCCAGATTGTACCTCGTAAGGTTTCTGTTATTACGGCGTATTCCGCAGTAGTGGCAGTTCTTGCCGCACACATTCGAAAACTCCACCAGTCCCCTATAATAAACCTTCCTGCCCACATGCTGTGCTTTGATCTCAGCAGCCCTGGCATAGAGGAGCCTGCGCTCTTCACCTTCTGTTTTGAGAAGAGTGGTAAGCTCCTGCAGGTTATAATTATCCTTTTCCAGCAATTTTTTAACTATGTTCATCTCTCTATTCCTGTTCGTGGAGGTAATAAAAGTAACCTTTCTGCTGCGTTTTTGTTCACCGGTTATCTTTCCAGCAGGCCCTTCTGGATCAGGAATGGTTCAATAGAGGGCTCGTGTCCCCTGAATCTGACATATGCATCCATTCCTTCCCACAGGTTGTTCCCTGCGAGAATGTATCTCCTGAATCTTTCGGCCAGCTCCTGGTTGAACAGGTCACCCGAATCCTTGAAGGCCATAAACGCATCGGCATCCAGTACTCCTGCCCACCTGTATACATAATAGCCTGCAGCATAACCCGGTCCGAAGATATGTCCGAAATAGGTAGTGCGCCACCTTGGGATAATTTCATCGGGGAGGCCGATCCTGTTCATGGACTCTTCTTCGAAACCGATAACATCTATCTCGTCGCCATGATCGGTGGTGTGCCAGTCCATGTCCAGAAAAGCCGAGGCAAGGTATTCAACATTCATAAAGCCCTGGTTGAAATGTTCGGCCCTGCGGAGACGACTGATCAGCTCGTTGGGTATCGGCTGGCCGGTTTCGTAATGTATCGCATAGGTTTTCAGCAGTTCAGGCTCCCCGGCCCAGTTTTCGAGTATCTGTGAAGGCAGTTCAACAAAATCCCTCGGCACACTGCGCGCTGTTCGCCGATACCTCCCTTCTGCAAAGAAGTTGTGGAGTGCATGCCCAAACTCATGGAAATAGGTGGTTGTTTCTTCCCAGCTCAGCATTGCGGGCCTGCCACCTGAAGGACGGCTGAAGTTCATCACTATTGTAACTATAGGTGCAATTCTTTCACCGTTCTCCCATGCTCCCGAACGGTATGTGCCGCACCATGCTCCCTGCCTTTTACCCGGGCGGGGATGGGGGTCAATATACAGAATACCGAGGTGTGAACCGTCCCTGTCGAATACCTCGAATGCTTCAACCTCTTCGTGATATACAGGCACTTCAGGTCTTGGCTCGAAGGTCAGTCCGAACAGCTTGTTGGCAAGGGTAAAATTCCCTTCTCTCACATTCTCGATGGTAAAATAAGGGTTTACTTCATCATCATCAAGTTCGTACATCTCCTGGCGCAGTTTTTCGGCATAATACCACCAGTCCCATGCCTCAAGTCTGTAACCGGCACCTTTCCGGTCCGCTATAGCCTGCATCTGTGCATGCTCCCTGTCGGCCCTTGCCAAAGCCGGTTCCCATACCTGGTAAAGAAAATCATATACATTGCCGGGGTTCTCCGCCATCTGGATGTCAAGGAAGTATTCTGCATAGTTTTCGAAACCCAGCAGGCGGGCCATCTGTTGTCTCAGCTGCATCAGCTCTGCGAACAGCTCCTTATTGTCATTTTCGTTGTCATTATTGCCACGCTCCCCGTAGGCTGTCAGAACCTTTTCACGAAGATCCCTTCTTTCAGAATACTGCAGGAAAGGTATCCTGCTTGGATTGTGCAGTGTGATTACCCATTTCCCTTCATGTCCGGCTTGTTCGGCTGCTTCTGCAGCTGCTGATACAACTCCAGGGGGAAGGCCTGCCAGATCCTCCTCATTCTCCAGTAGCAGTTCAAATGCATTTGTCTCAGCAAGCATGTTCTCACTCAGTTCGAGTGACACCATCGACATCCTTTCATTAAGCCTGGCCAGCTCTTTCCGTTTATCTTCAGGCAGGGCCGCCCCGTTTCGTACGAAATCACGGTGATACATCTCAACCACCCTGAGTCGCTCAGCGTTGAGGCTCTTTTCAAACCTGTTTTCATAGACACTTTGTATCCTGGCAAACAGATCCTGGTTCATTCGGATCTCGTTGCTGTGGGCTGAGAGCATTGGAGTGGTTTCTCTTGCTATCTCCTGCAGGCGCGGATTTGTCTCCGCACTTCTCAGACCCCCGAAAACAGGGTTTACCCTTCTCAGAAGCTCTCCCGCATTATCATAAGCAAGAATGGTATTTTCAAAGGTGGGAGGTTCGGGGTTGTTAATTATCTCATCGATTTCCAGCTTGTGCTGACTGATCCCCTCTTTTATTGCCGGCAGGTAATGTTCATCGTCTATCCGGTAGAATGGGGGTGCTTCGAAGGGGGTGTCAAACTCAGATAGTAACGGATTAACTTCAATTGCCGGCTGCTGCTGGCATCCTGTGGCAAAAAGAAGTAGCATAAGGGTTGATAATAGCTGTATGTGCTTCATTTTGTATTATTTTTATTGATTTATAACCAACATATCTGATTTTTTGCAATTATAACAAAAAGGTACTAATTTTCAGTTTATTTTTGATTATCCTTTTTAATGATAACTTTTTATGGCAAAGGAAATTTATAACCCTGGTCCGGCAAATGCAGTTTACGGACTTGGATTTATAGGTGCGGCTATTTTTTTTATATCACAGGCGACAACTTTCTGGTCGGGCGTGCTTGGTTTCCTGAAGGCTATGTTATGGCCCGCTTTTGTTGTATATAAATTACTGGGTCATCTTTATGGAGGTTAACCAGAGTATCAGGAACCTGCATTTGACCATAACGTTTTACAGAGAGCCATTTATTGTTCCCTATCATGGTTAAATTTACTGAAACCCCGGGGGTTCTTAAGCTTATCGAGACTATCAGGAAGAAACGGCTCGACAGAAAAATCTATTCGGATATTATCGATCAGTCCGGAAACCAGTATGTGGATCTTGTACAGGAGGGAGGAGGGGTTCTTGGAATAGCCCTTACCGGATATACATGGATCCTGGAAAGGTGCGGTATCCGCTTTTTCAGCCTTGCCGGAACTTCAGCCGGGGCTGTCAATACTATTATGATTGCCGGACTTGCACCTGTTGGAGAGGCTGTCTCAGGAAAAATTGTTGATTTGCTGATCCGGCAGAACCTGGCAGATTTTATGGACGGTGATCCGAGAATAGTAAAGCTTATAAGACGTTATATTGAAGACAGATCTTGTTTCAAGACGTATGTATTTCTCAATTCATTGCGAATTTGGCGGATACTCAGAAAGCACCTTGGGATTAATCCCGGATTGGAATTTGAAAACTGGTTGTCGGGATGTCTGAAAGATGCGGGGATTCATTCATTTGCTGATCTCAGGCAGTTAAGAAGCAGGGTTCCGTTTTTAATGGACAGGACTGAAAATAATGCCCCGATAAGCAGGGATCCGGAACTTAAAATAATAGCATCTGACATAACCACGAAAAGCAAAATAATTTTTCCGGAAATGGCCGAGCTTTACTGGGAGAATCCTGATTTTGTAAATCCCGCCAGATTTGTGCGGGCGTCAATGTCAATTCCATATTTTTTTTCCCCCTTTATTGTTGAGGACATTCCGGGTGCAGGCGGGACCGAGAGCAGTGACCTGCCTAAATCCGAAACAAAGTGGCGGAGGAATGCGGGATATCGCGGAGAGATACCTGCCCGGGTATGTTTTGTTGATGGCGGGATGCTGTCCAATTTTCCGATCAATGCATTTCATCTGGATTCAGGCATACCTAAAAAGCCAACCTTTGGTGCAAGACTTAGTACCTGGCGGGATCAGTACAGTCCCAATGATACCCCCGGTGCTATGGCTTCAGCAATAATAAGCACTATGAGACAGCTTCATGATTATGATTTCCTGAGGCAGAACCCGGACTACAATTCGCTTATCTGCCAAATTAATGCAGACGGAAAATTTAACTGGCTGGATTTCAATATGCCGGCAACACAGCAGGCTGAACTGTTCAGACTGGGTGCAGAAAAGGCAGTGCTTTTCCTTGAAAAATTTGACTGGGAAGCTTATAAAGCAATCAGGAAAAAAAGATTGAAATCCTGAGGCAGCCTATTCAGTTGAATCTGCAGGTTGAGTTGACAACATATTATAAAAACTACTTAAATAATTAAAACATGAAAGCAAATTACCTTACCCTTCCCGGGCTCCTTCTTTTTTCAATTACCGGTTGTGGCGAAAAAGAGACGACACATGCCCCCCCGAACATACTGTTCTGCATTTCTGATGATCAGTCCTTTCCCCATGCCGGAGCCTACGGCACTGTTTGGGTTAAGACCCCCGCATTTGACAGGGTGGCAAATGAAGGGATTCTTTTTCATAACGGATATACTCCCAATGCAAAATGTGCGCCCTCACGTGCCATTATATTGACCGGCAGAAATTCATGGCAGCTGGAGGATGCTGCCAATCATGTTCCTTATTTCCCGGCAAAATTTAAAACCTTTCCGGAAACCATTAAAGAATACGGATATTTTACCGGGTATACCGGGAAGGGCTGGAAACCCGGCAATCCGGGGATGAAAGATGGCAGGCCAAGGGAGCTGATTGGTCCAAATTTCAGTGATATCCTGACCGAACCTCCTGCAGAGCATATATCTCCCATAGACTATGCAGCCAACTTTGAAGCATTCCTGGATTTAAAGCCAGAAGGGGAGCCCTTTTTTTTCTGGTATGGCGGTTATGAACCCCACCGCCCGTACGAGTTCATGGCAGGGGTAAAGAAGGGGGGGAAGAATCTGACCGATCTTGACGGAGTTTTACCGGTCTGGCCCGATAGCGATACTGTCAGGCACGATATGCTTGATTATGCCTATGAGATTGAATGGTTCGATATGCACCTGGGGAAGATGCTTGATGAGTTGGAAAAAAGGGGGATGCTCGAGAATACCATCATAGTTGTTACCTCCGATAACGGCATGCCTTTCCCAAGGATCAAGGGGCAGTCTTACAAGCTATCCAATCATTTACCATTAGCCATAATGTGGCCCCGGGGGATACAGGATCCGGGGCGGCATATAACAGATTTCGTAACTTTTGCCGACTTTGCCCCGACTTTTCTTGAGGCAGCCGGAATTGAACAGAACCGAACCGGTATGAAAAGCATGGAGGGAAGAAGCCTCATGTCCTTATTCAGAAATGAGCGCGGTGCGAAGGGCCGTGATTTTGCATTGATCGGCAAGGAGCGCCATGACGTGGGAAGACCTGATGATGTCGGGTATCCGATGCGTGGCATCGTAACGCATAATTTCCTTTACGTGAGAAATTATTACCCCGACCGCTGGCCGGCAGGCAATCCGGAAACCGGGTACATGAACTATGACGGATCACCAACCAAGAGCTATATATTAAACGAACGAAGGAGAAAAGGGGAGAGTTGGTTCTGGGACCTGAATTTCGGGAAAAGGCCTTATGAAGAATTATACGATATTATAGCAGACCCTCATTGTATAGTTAATCTGGCTGATGACCCTGGTTATCAGCAAATAAAACAAGATCTTGTGGAAATGATGACTGAAGAGTTGACAGCGCAAAAGGATCCCAGGATATTAGGATACGGGGAGATATTCATGACTTATCCTTATGCCTATGAACAACACCGGGATTTTTACAACCGCTTCATGGCTGGTGAACCGTTAAGGGCAGGATGGATTAAGCAATCGGATATTGAGTCGGAAGCTCTTGATCAGACCCCGCCAAACTAATTATTTGCTAAAACCAATTGGAGACAGCCGATTCAGTTGAATCTGTAGGCCGCCCTCTCCATTTCACCAATATTCCGGAATCTGACCGGCGGGTCCAGGTATTTTTCCAGGAATTTATAGATTTTGTAACGGATACTCCTGCCCTGGGAATGGTCCATCCTGTCAAATGAGTGCCCACCCGGGATATCATCATATATCCGGTATTCAAATTTCTTTCCTTCCGCCTTTAGGGCATTAATAAGGTTTTGCACCTCAAGTACATGCACATCCTCATCGTTTGTGTTTGTGTGGATGAGCAAAGGGGTCTCCAGCTTATGTGCATGATATACAGGAGATCGGCGGCGGTACTCATCAATATTTTCATGGACCATAGCACCTATGTGATAATCGGCCGAGAAGAAATCCTCATATGCCGGACGTTTGTAACCCATCCTTGCAATGAGATCGCTTACTGGCACGCCTGCAAATGCACATGCATATTCTTTGGGGTTTTCAAAAATATTCATCAGCGCGATCATGCCGCCGTGACTCCATCCGACTATTCCTACCCTGTTTTTGTCCACTATACTATAGTTCTCAATCATATACTCCCTGCTTATATTGACATCTGCATTCTCCAGTCCGCCATAATCAATCAGCTCATAGGTGGTCCTCCCGTAACCGGTACTTCCCCTGTATTCAGGAGCAACAACAATATATTGCTGAGCCATCATCTCTCTGATGATATGGGTGTAGTATGTGTTGAAATCACCGTGAACACCTCCGTGGGGCAGTACAAT
>SLKJ01000064.1 GCA_007134675.1 Bacteroidales bacterium | reverse complement strand
TCGATGTGGAGGGCCGGTCCGTATCCACCAACCTGGTCACGCTGATCGATCCCATATCACCGGCCAGCGAGTCGTACCGCCGCCTGCAGAGCAACCTGCTCTACTCGCAGCCCGACCATCCCTACCGCGTCATCTGCATCACCAGCGCCAACAAATCCGAGGGCAAGACCACGGTCATGTCCAACCTGGCCGTCACCCTGGCCGAATCGGGCCGGCGGGTGGTGGTCGTCGACTGCGACTTCCGGCGTCCGCAGATCCACCGCGAATACGGGCTCGGCAGCACACCCGGTGTCACCGACTACCTGTTCGATGAGCAGCCGCTGGAGGGGGTGATCCAGCCGACGATGGTTGACGGGGTGGATGTGATCGCGACCGGCAAGCGCACCGACAACCCCAGCGGACTGTCACGCAGCCGCAAGCTCATCGAGCTGATCGACACGCTGCGCGGGAAGTACGATTTTGTGCTGGTGGATACGGCTCCCTACGGTATCATCACCGATGCGGCTCCGCTGATCACGAGTGTGGACGGCATCATCCTGGTGGCGCGGTTCAACATGACGCGCGAGGCCGATTTCGACCAGACCATCGAGAACCTGCAGAGCATCCGCGCCAACATCATCGGCACGGTGATGATGGCCTTTGACTATCGCAGCGCCGGCGACTACAATGCATCCTCGTACTACAAACACGCGTACAGCAGCTACAATCAGTACGTGGAGGAGAAGAAGTGAGGAAGTGTAAAGTTGAAGGTTGGAGGATGGAAGTGTAAAGTGCAGAGTTGGAAGTTGGAAAGTTGAAAGTGTAGAGTTGAAAGTTGGGTTGGAGATCATTCTGACCATATGAATCGAAATTGATATAAAACAGATGCAACTACCGCTGAAAGCCCTTATTACGAAAATTTTGTCCGCAGCGGGTCTGGTCCTGCTTTTGATGCTGCCCGATCTGGCGGCGGCGCAGACTGTCCGCGAACTGCCGACGAGCCGGATGTTCCGGCTGGGAGAGGGGATGGTGCGCATCGCCGAGCCGGGCGAGCTGGCCGACACGCTCAGTCTTTGGGGCGATGTGTCCGCGCCGGGGCGCTACATCGTGCCGCGCGGCACCACGGTCCCGGAGCTGATTTCCTACGCCCGCGGTCCGATCAGCCTGCGCACCGGTGAGACGACGCTGGACTGGTCGCAGGTGCGCCTTGAGATCGCCATTTCGCGTTATGATACGGAGACGGGCATCGAGGAGGTGTTCAATTTCCGGTACCGCTATAATGAGCCGGTGCCTGTGGAGTTGCGGCAGTTTGTGCTTGCCAGCGACGACATGGTCTCGCTGCAGGTGCGGCGGCGCCCGATATTCCGCGACTATGTGGATGTGATCGCCCCCGCGGTGACGCTGCTGCTGAGCGTGATCCTGCTGTATGACCGGGCGAGGGGGAACTGATGGTAAACTGTGTGGTTTTGAGCACAAGCGCCAGAAAGGATCACACATCATGATGGTGCATGTCTCTTACGATCTTTTTTTGAATTTTCAGGATGACCGGGGTAAAGCAAAGCCATATCAGGTGAAGCAGTAACTTAAACTGATTGAAGAAAACGAATTGTGACATGGATGCGATGAAAAAAGCACAAAAATACAGCTTCAGGGTGCAGTACAGTGAGGAAGACGGCGGGTACATCGCTTTGTCGCCGGAATTTCCGGGACTCAGCGCTTTTGGTGAAACTCCCGAAGAAGCCATCCGGGAATCCGCAACCGCCCTGGAACTCTTAATTGAGGCCGATTCGGAGCAGAAAAAGGCTCTTCCCGAGCCGATTTTATTTCAAAGATAAATGTCAATAACTTCTATTCAGCAACCGGACTTAGATCCAGGTACTTGTTGACAGATTTATGAAAAACTATTGAATTCCAATTAGCAAATCACGAATCTTATGCCAAGTCAGTTTTTTAAAGGTAACTCATGGGTACTTAACAAGTTAGCGATTGAACCAGCAGAAGAGAGAGGCACTTGGTAAGCAGAAAAAAAATAATTGGTAGTGGCTCATCAACCAGTATTTTAAAACATGTCAGGCAACTGGCTGCTGGTAATATAGTCGCAAAGCTGATAAGTCTTGCAAGTATCCCTGTTCTTACCCGAATCTATACACCTGAGCATTTTGGGGCACTATCTGTAATGATTTCCCTTGTTTTTTTGATTGCTCCTTTAGCTACTGCAAGATATGCCCTGGCAATTCCACTCCCGAGAAACGATGGACTAGGTATTCATTTGGTCTTCTTAAATCTGATACTGCTAGTTATTATCAGCAGTCTTGGAGCAGTTATCTTACTACTTTTCGGTAAGGCGATCTTTTCATATTTAAATTACTCTGAGTTAGAATCGTATATTTGGATAATTATTGTGGGTAATATTTTAATCGCCTTGAATGATATCATGGCAAATTGGTCTACTCGCAAAAAAACATTCAATCTACTGTCAAAAACAAGGGTATTACAAACTTTTTTCGCACAAATTATCAAGATCAGCCTGGGACTTGCCGGTTTTAAACCAGGGGGACTTCTGATTGGCGGTGTGGTTCAAAACGGAGCCGGAGGGCTTATACTTCTTACTCGATTTATTCTGGAATGTAAAAAATCAATTTCCAGATTTCATTTAGGAAGAATCTTGTTTCTCGCAAAATATTATTACAGATTTCCACTACTGAATCTTCCAGCACAATTATTACAAGTATTATCTGTGAAACTACCTATACTCTATTTTGCCTATCAATTCGGGCAGGATACAACCGGGCAACTAGGACTTGCAATATCCGTGATTGCAATTCCAGTTGGCGTTTTCGGTATTAGCACAGGAAAGGCATATTATGGTGAAATATCGGAGATTGGAAATAAAAAGGGAGAAGATATACTGCAAATAACAAGCGATTTCATCAAGAAAATATCATTAATGGCAATATTTCCAGCTATGTTACTGCTTGTATTTGCGCCAGTGATTTTTCCCTATATTTTCGGTGCAGGGTGGTATGATGCTGGAAAATTTACAAGTGTTTTATCAATTTATCTTTTTTTTCAGTTTGTCTCATTGCCATTGACCAATATTTACAATGTATTCAACAAACAAAATGTTTTACTGAAGCTTAACGCATTGCGATTCATGCTGATATCTTGCGTTTTTCTGATATCATTTCAAACTGGTACTGATGCGTACCAAACGCTTTTATTCTATTCGTTGGTTTTAAGTTTATTTTATGTTATCAACATAGTTCACGCGCTGAATATTTTAAGAAAAATATGAAGGTGTTCAGGCTTTTTATTATAAATTCAATCCTTTTTCTATTAAATGTACTCCTGGATATTATGAAATATGCTGTTTCTTTTGAAACAATGTATAGTTGGAGTAAAAATATGGGGTTTCCATATCAGCGTTATCTATTTGAAAAATCAAATGGATACAAACCTGATTTTACGCAACCAAAAAGTCTAAATGAAAAGACAGTATATCGAACTTTATTTGGGAATATTGAATATTTGACTATAATATCAGATAAGTTACTATGTAAAGAATTTCTTGTAAACGAAATAGGAATAGAGAAAAAATATATTATATCTACATTGGCTGTAATTAGAAATGTTGAAGATGTTAACATATTGAAAGAACTAGGCAAGCCTTTTATTCTTAAATGCAATCATGGGTCTGGAAGAAATATAATTATTGATAACAATACACATTTACAAGCAATAAAAAATTATACTGTAGATAGTTTGAATAATAAATTATACCATTATAAAAAATGTATCAGGTACATAGAGCATATTAAACCCGCAGTTTTTGCAGAACCACTGATATCCGATAATGCTATTGACTATAAATTTCATGTCTTTACTGGCAGTATAAGGACCATACAGGTCATGCAAGTCCAGCAAGGTGTGAAGCGACACAGATTTTACAATCTTAACTGGCAAGCGGAACCATTTTATAAAGAAAAAATGGCACTTGGAAATTTTGACAAGCCCAGGAACCTGGAAAAAATGATTGAGCTGTGTTACTTGATTGGTAAGCGTTTTTCATATTTGCGGATTGACTTGTACAATATAAATGGTCGAATTTTAATAGGCGAGTTAACCCCTAGTCCCGGTAGTGGTTATAAACCGATATATCCACGGAAGTTCGACTATCAGCTTGGAAAAGAATGGAGGCACTATGAGGACCTTAAGCATCTCTACGCCTGACAATTAAATGAATGGCCTTCACGGATCATATTATTCCCGAAATTTCGGTGACACGCTCTTATTAAGAATAATTGCAAAGTGGATCTCCAATATTACTGGTTCGAAACCAGCTCTTGTAAATTGCAAGAATATTGAGGAAGCAAAAGAAATAGGATGCGAAGTTATGAAACCAGGATATGTAATTAAGAAAATAGTTTATGCTGGCGGAGGCTACTTTGGAGAACCCGATGTGAAGGCTGTTAGCAGATATTATTGGTATTTTAGAAATTACAATCGGCACCTTTCTTTTTTAAAAAAGCATACCGAGGCTGAGAAATGCGTTTTGGGTGTTGGTTTTGGTCCCATATCTAATAAATTCTTTATAGGCAAGGTTTTTGACTTTTTCGAATCATGCAGATTCGTCTATTTACGGGATGAAGAATCGCTGGATTATTTAAAAAAATATGGATATCGGCAAGATAATATCCATCTGGGTACAGATGTTGCATTGGATATTACAAATTGTATTCCAGGAGCAGACGATAAAAAGATTTCCGGAGACCCTAAAATCTACATTCATTGCCCTGTAATCTCACCCATTTTGTCGAAAAGAATTAAACCTGTACTGGAAGACATTCTGCGTAGGCATGCTTCTTATCCAATAACAATAATTTCTGATTCAGCTGGGCAAAACAACAAAATAAAAAAGGGGCATTATCCCTCTTATCGATTTATACAGAAGACGAGAACTGTGGATTATGAGTTGTATGAAGGACCGGAAAAAATATTAAAAACCATTTCTGAAGGAGATGAAATTTTCACTACCAAGCTTCATGTTGGAATAGTGGGTGCGGTACTTGGAAAGAATGTATATTCCACACCAGAGCACCCAAAAACGAAACGCTTTTACCGGAGTATTGGACAAGAGTGTCGCTGTAATCCAATAAAAGAGTTTAGAATGGATCACTATCAAAGGTTTGTAGATAGAGGATGTCCTAATTATTCAAAAAAGGTCATGTCACATCACTATCAGCGAATATCAGAAATGAAGAATTCGTTAAAGAAATACCTTGATGAAGTTTAAACTATATTATTTTCTGATTATAGCAATAACTATAAATATTGTTTCAACAATATTCATAGGTGTACTTGGTGAAGATGTGCCTCATATAAGTATGATAAGGGTAACTATATTTACGGGAATATTTGCAGTATACTTCAGTAAATATTATAAAAATGAACTAATTCATAATTTCACTGCCATCTATGTTTTATATATGCTGTTTCTGGTATTAATATCATCAGATCCCATGAGGTCGCTGGATCTGACAATGCGATTTGTATTTTCCCTGCTATTTTTACCAATAGCATACAGACTTGTCAACAATAATTACAAGTATCAGCAATTGCTGACTTTTTATTTCTATTCCTTGATATCTATTCTGCTTTTTCTTGTTTATGCAAATTATTTTCAAATAGGCGAGTCGGTATATGCTGCGGGGACAATTTATTTCGGATTGAATGAAAATATTACTAAGCCCATGGCTATTTTACTGATTGTCTCTCCATTGTTATTACTTAAATCGCCGATTAATCGAATTTTCGTAATTATTGTTCTGATTGCCGTGCTTATAATTGTTATGATAGGATTGAAGAGAGGTGCCTTTCTGACTATACTTGCAGCATTCTGTATATATATGATATATACTAACAGGAAACGATTTGTTCTTGCCTCAGCATTCGTTACTTTTTTGGCCTTGATCATGGCTTATCCATTGTATCAGGATGTACTCAGTGAACGGCTTGATCGCAGGCAAGAAAGAATTAAGGGACTGGCAACAGGTGAAACTGCAATTGAAACAGAAATGAGATACCTAGAAACCAGAATGGTCCAGAATGCTTTTCTTGAAGGAAACTTAAAGCACAAGCTGATTGGTAGTGAAATATTTAATGACCGGCTTTATTTTCGCGTTGACCGGATGCTACATGTGGATTACAATATCATTCTAAATGGCAAGGGGCTTTTGGGGCTATTACTCTACTTTGGATTGTATTTCGTCATATACCTAAAATTCAGAAGAGTGGCCAGAAATGTTAACGATGTGTATATTGTGAGGTTTGTCATACCAGTATTTATGGCCATGCTCATTGCACCGCTTGTTATGGGTATATCCGGAACTGTATATAACATTACAATACGAAGCCTGGTGATGATTTTTTTAGGAGGGACACTTGGTTTTATTGAACGTGAAGGTAAAAAGCAAAAACAGCAGTAACTGATGCGTATTTTGTTTATTGCAAGTGGCAATTCTCCCAATTACGAGATAGCACCTTTTATTAAATCCCAACGCGATTCGCTTTTGTCTCAAGGTTTGGATATTGATTATTTCCCGATACAGGGTAAGGGTCTTGGTGGTTACCTGCGCAATATTCCAAGACTTAGAAGTCAACTGAAAAAAAAGCGTTACGACCTTATTCATTGTCATTATGTACTTTCAGGTTATGTAGCCTTGCTCACATTAACCAAATGTCCCAAGGTTTTATCGCTGATGGGAAGCGATGCCTATGGACAATATACCGGGCTGAATAAGAGAAAAGTATCCAGTTTCTTTCTGATTATTCTCACAACTTTAATTCAGCCTTTTTTTCAGGCATTCATTTCAAAATCACCGAACATCGAGCGGTATATTTATCGAAAGAAAATTTCTTTCATGATTCCAAACGGGGTTGACTTGCAGAGGATCAGTAATTTTGAGCAGGAGATAGGACAAAATATAGCTGCCAGGGCGAAAACTACCGTTCTGTTTCTTGGTGATCCGCGAAATCCCAGGAAAAATTTAAAACTAGTCAGAGAGTCTCTTGAAATGCTGAATGATGCCAACATCGAGTTGATGACGCCTTTTCCCGTGTCACACGATGAGGTAATCAGACTGTTGCTGACATGTGATGTTTTGGTTCATCCGTCTTTCATGGAAGGGTCACCAAACCTTGTAAAGGAAGCCATGGCTTGCAATTGCCCGATCGTTGCCACAAATGTTGGCGATGTTTCCTGGGTTATCGGAGATACCAAAGGGTGTTATGTCAGTAGTTTTGATGTGAGTGAATTTGCTCATAAGCTGTCAAATGCCATTGATTATTCAAGGAAGCATAGGCGCACAAATGGAAGAACGAGACTGTTGGAATTAGAGCTTGATAGCAGTGATGTCGCTTTGAAAATTATCAAGGTTTATCAACATGCAGCGATGAAATAGTCCCCGCCCCATGACCATCCTGTTCCACCTCGGCCACCCCGCCCATTTCCACCTGTTCAAGCACACCATGGACCGGCTCAGGCGGGAGGGGCACACCGTGCACATCCTGGTCAAGGAAAAGGACGTGCTCACCGGACTGCTGGACGCGGCCGGCCTGCCCTACGAAAACATCCTCCCCGAAGGCAAATCCCCCGGCAAGACCGGCATGGTGGGCGACCTGCTGCGACGCGGACGCCGCCTGATCGCCTTCGCCCGCCGCCATCGCCCCGACCTGCTCATCGGCACCTCCGCCGACATATCCTACG